>NZ_BAABZW010000004.1:0-104837 GCF_040365325.1 Intrasporangium sp. DVR
CCGGTGACGCCCTGGATCGCTGCCGGCGCCGGGTCCAGCCGGACATCCACGGTCACCGCGGCCGTTCGGGCGACCCGCTCTACACGGCACGCAGGACCTTGCACACCGGCGCCGACCTGCTCACCGACAAGCAGACCAGCCGCCTGCAGAACCTGTTCGACCGCGAGGAGCACGTCGAGGTCGAGGCGACCTAGGGCATCTACCAGCGGATGATCGCCGCCTACCGCGAACCCGACCGGACCCGCGGGCGCGAGCTGATGGCCGCGGTCATCGAGTCGGTCAGTTCCGGTGTCCCCGCCGCGTTGACCGAGCTGATCACCCTTGGACGCACCTTGAAGAAGAGGGCCGCCGACGTGCTGGCCTACTGATCTCGACGGTGACCACGCGCGGTGGACGGGCCACGGTGGCTGGGTTCTGGCTCAGGTGGTGGCGCCGCACCGCCTCGCCCAGCGCTGAGCGAAGCACCCGGTGGACGGCGTGGACCACGTGGGGTGAACGACCTTCCTTCAAGAGCTGTCCGTAAAGGAGCTCGAGCGCCTCCGGTCGGACGTCCGCGAGCCGCGCTGCACCCATCTTCGGGATGACGTGCACCTTCATCAGGCTCTGGTAGGTCGAGAGGGTCTTCCATCGCACAGAAAGAGGCAAGATTGCGGTCACCCAGTGATCGAGCCACCCGCCAAGCGTCTGCTCGCCCTGAGGCCAGGTCCGTTTCCCGGTGTCCCGGTCCCGCTCCGGAGCGCGCACCGCCTCATCGAGCTCCCGCTTGGTCTTGCGCTGCAGATGGCGCCGATCGAGCTGGCCGTCGATCCGGCGGCCGACCGTGACCGTGCGTGCCACCGGCCATCCTTGCCGCGGTACTTGGTCGTGTGGGTCTCGGAGTCCTTCTGACGCCTACCGGCCATCAGAGTCCCGCGACGACGCAATGAAACGGTCCAGCTCCTCGCGCTCCACCCGCACGGCCCGCCCGATCCGGACAACCCGGAGTCGGCGCCGCTCGATCTGTCGTTCGACGCTTCGGCGGGTGCATCTGAGGTGGGTGGCGACCTCGTTGAGGTTCAGCAGAAGGGTCGGTGCCTGTGCAGTGGTCTCCGTGCTGAACCTAAGGAGCCCGACCGGCCGCACAGGGTCACGCGTGACAGGAAATGTCTGGAGCACACCGGAAGTGTCACTCACCCGACCGATCCTCGCCGCAGAGCATCTTAGGGCCCATCTCAGGGCCCAAGAACCGGCCGCGACGCTCCCGGGACCCGCACAAAGAAGCGGCCCGACCCGCGTTTCCGCTGGTCAGGCCGCCTTTTACTGTCTCAACACAGTGCGCACCCGAAGGGATTCGAACCCCTAACCTTCTGATCCGTAGGCTCGTCGTCGCACCCCGCCACGCTCAGGCAGGGCGGAAGCGACCGCCAAACATCGCGCTTGTACCGTCCGGTCCCGGCGAGGGTCGTTCGCGCGGGTTGCTGTCACGGTTGCTGTCACATCTCGAACCGAATGACACCCGGCTTAGGATCGGGTTTGGTCACAGAGTTGTGAAGTCACAGACGGCCCAGGATCTCGGCCTTCTTGGCAGCAAACTCCTCATCCGACAGGATGCCGGCGTCGCGCAGCTCTCCGAGCTGCTTCAGCTGCGAGAGATGGTCAGGGGCCGCCGGCGCCGGTGCCGAGGGTCGGTGGCGCGCGGCCATAGCCTCCTCCACCTGGCTGCGCAGCGTCTCAAACTCAGGCATCTGCTTCTTGACGAAGATGACGCTGTTCTCGTCCTTGACGGCATCAGAGGTCTGCGATCCGAAGCGGGACCTCGTCTCGTTGCCACCGCCCACCGTGAAGGAGATGAAGCCGTTCATCACCGGCCCCGCGGGCTTCCACTGGACTGCTGTGATGGAGCTCAAAGGGATGCGCTTCTCGCCCTTCCCGACGGACGCCCGCGCGAGGAAGCCCGTGCGTTTGATCGTCACGAAGTCACCGTCGAACTCCACAGTCCCGTTGTGACCCTTGACCTCCATGAAGCATCCCCACCTCTTGTCGCGTCATCGCATACTTCGTTGAGTATTGAACACCTTGTTGGGTGGGTTGTCAGTGTTTCGCCTAATCCGGGTCGGTATCGCGAGGCGGCCTTGGGCTCAGCCTGTGCCAGGGAGAGCCACCGAACCGATAGCGGAGCAGGACAGCGCGCCGGAGTCGCCGGGTCAAGGGTGGCCGTAGGCCATCGCGTCAGCGACGCCGAAGGCGCCCTTGACGCGGTCCGTAGGCGTGCGGACAGTGAAGCGTCGGGGCGGCGGCTCGGAGTCAACGTTGTCCGCTCAGAGGGTCTCGAAGAAGTCCTCGTCCAGGCGGAGCAGGGTCGTTACGTATCCGGGCTGCACCCCTACGCGGTGCTTGAGCATGAGTTCCGCGAGGCGGATCCCGTCGATCGGGATGATGCGAACTCCGACCCGGTCCGCGTAGGTCAGTGCGTCCCTGGTGAAGGCGCAAGTTGCGATGAACACCCCGCGGTCGGCCTGCTGGCCCTGGAGGGCTCCGACGAACGCCTGCATGGCCGGCCTACCGATGGTGCGGTCACGCGAGTAGCGCTTCGCCTGCACATAGATCCTGTCGAGCCCGAGTGGGTCTTGGCTGATGACGCCGTCGATGCCGGCGTCACCGGACTCCGCCGTCGACTCGATCTGGCCGGATGCGCCGTAGCCCATAGCGCCGAGCAGTCGGAGGACAAGCTGCTCGAAGGCAATGGGTGTGAGGTCCATGACTCGCTCGAGAAGCTCACCAGCCAGTGCCCCGTGCACGGTGGCGACCATTTGCGAGATAACTTCTTGGGGCGTATCGCCGTCAGTCCCCTCTTCATCGATGTCGTGCAGCGTGGCGGGGTCGTCACCTGGCGCTGGCTTGGGCTTGCGTCTGCTGCGCTGCCTGAAGTCGCGGAACTCCTCGAACTGCGCGAGGTCCGCGTTCGAGATCGGGCCCTGGACGGTGGCCAGGAGTTGACGTCCCCGTTCGGTGACCTCCGCGTACGCCCTCTTGGGTCGTTTGATCACCCCGGCCTGGACCAGGTAGGTAACCGCCCAGCCGACGCGGTTCACCACCACGGACTGACCGCTGTCGATCGTGGCGGCCATGTCGTCCTCGGTGATCTGCATGCGTTCGGCGACCAGGTCGACGAGGGAGCGAAAGGCGAGGGGGCCCATGTCGGCGAGCACCTCGAGCGTCGGGCGCATCATCTGTTCGTAGCTCGGGACGGCCACGGCCGAGGACCTCCTTGTCTGTCGGTGACTCTCGCGAGCCTATCGACGTACGTAGGTGCGCGGGGTGCGGTGGGGTGCGCGTAGGCGCGCTAGCGCCGGAGCGCGGGGTCCCCATCGCGGGGCCCCGCGCTGCTTTCGCGCCCGAGGCGCGCTTGAGCCAGTACAGAAACTCCTCACGGCTTCGCGCCCTGCAGAGCGGTCGGGCACGGTTACCGCTAGATTCGCGTTGTACGGTTGGACAGGTCGGCTTCGAGGGAGGTGCAAGGTCCATGGATGCGACACGCCGCGATTACATGGCGGAACTGGGCCTGACTGTCCCTGATCCGCAGCACTACAGCAACGCGCCCATCCAAGAAGCGATTCTCGAGATCCGAGTGGTCGGTGTGGATCCAGCCCTCGTAGATCAGCTCGAGAAAGTCGTGAGCTGCGAGGGGTATTCGAACGTTGCGAAAGAATACGACGTAAGCGGACAAATCGCGTTTGAAGGGGATCAATTCGTCAGTTCCGCCGAGCAGAGGCTGGTCGGGTACCGCGCGCTGCGGCATGATGGCAGGCGCGCGGTGCGGGCGCGGGTGGACTTGTTGTCCTTCTCGTGGCTTCGCCCCTATGACCGGTGGGAATCGTTCATTGCCGAAGCCCTTCAGCATCTGGAGCGCTATCAGAAGACTGTTTCCGCTGGCGCGGTGTCGCGGGTCGGGGTCCGGATGATCAACCGCATTGATATCGAAAAGCAGTCGGTCGAGATCAAGGACTACGTACGGACTGCTGTTGACATTTCACCGTACCTGCCGCAAATGATGACGGGCTACTTCTTTCAGGTGGATGTCCCTCTACTTGGACATGATGCGCAGGCTAGGATCATTTCTACGCTGGTTCAGCCTGAAAAGCCGGCGACTACGTCGCTGGTGCTCGATCTCGATGTCTGGCGGGACGTTGATTTCGGCCTGACTGGCGGTGATTCAGATTCGCAGTTGGCGCCGCATCTGGCGGACCTCCGGACTTTGAAGAACTATGTGTTTGAAGCATGCATAACTGACGCGACTAGGGGGTTGATTCGCTGATGCCAGTCATGATGCAGCGTGCCGAGGTGCGTCGTCCAGATTCCGACTTTGACGAACCACTTCTAGCAGTTTATGTGTCTTCTGAGTCGGTGCGGGGCGGCCTGCAGGGAAGCGAATTCTGGCGCGAAGAGATCCGGCTCGAGGTGGCGAAAGATGCGTTCCATCGAGGGACTGGTCTCGTTCCTTGGCGTCGGGTCGAATTCGACCTTCAGGATCGGGGGATTGAATATCTCGAGTTTCGCGAGCACGAAGAGTCTGACGACGATTTGTCATGGTGACAGGGGCCGCCAACCTGCCGCCGCTCCTCGTGCCTCCTGACGATTGGTTCGCTCAGGGCGACGTCTTCTACTCTGTGCCTCTGCCTGCTAATGGCGAATTTGAGGGTGACAATGAGTCGCCCGCGTTGCTCATCACCCACGGCTGCGCACTGGACAAGAAGTCTCGCCTGGGTCATCTCAGGATTGAGCGACTCAACTTTCTTCCGCTGCAAAACGTAGCGGCCCAGGAGCGCGAGAAGCAGTTGGCGCTGCGCTCGTATGCGCGAGACCTGAATCCATCCGAAGTCCTGTACTTGGGACATCTGCCCGAGCACGACTTCGAGGCGTTCGTCGTCCTTTCGCAGCCATTCACGCTGCCAGCAGCGATCTTTGATCCAACCCTGATAGATGTTAGGGACGAGTCCGGCAATGTGATTGATACTCGGCTATCAGGGAGAAGTTCGCATAGGAGGATTGCCAGACTTAGTGATTGTCATGTGGAACTCTTCAAGGATAAGATGAATGCGTTTTGGACTCGCAGAGCTCCGATGGCAAGGGAAAACGCTTAATCGGAACTCGCTGTCCACAAGGGCGCTTCGTCCATGGTTGTCCACTGATACATGTGCTGGTCTCGGTTCATGCGGATGAGCGAGACCTCGGCGAATCGCGTGGCGGCTTCCACGGGCCCCGCGTTAATCAGCGCTTGCTGCATGGCTGCTGCTTTCGCCCGCCCGTTGCTGTAGGCGACCGAGACGTGAGCACGGAAGCCCGTGGCGCTTTCGGGGCACCAGCCCCATGCGTCGGTGATGCCGGCGCGGATCTCGTTGCGGAGGGGTGTGTACGCGTCGGGGTTGCTGGGAGGCAGGGCGATGGCTTCGCGGAAGATGACGGCACGCTGGAAGGTCGACTCGATGGGGTCGAGCTTGGCGAGACGTTCTGCGACGGCTTGGACGGCGTCGTGGCGTTGTTGGTCGCTGACGTCCTTGACGTGGCCGAGGCCTTGCAGTGTGATGTGCCGCCACTCCTTGGGGATGGGGTCGAGCGTCGGGAATGGTCTCAGTGCCTCTTGGTATTGGTCGATCAGTTGGTGCAGCTCGTCCTGGCCGTCGAGGGTGATGTGCCAGGCGAAGAAGCGGGTGCCCACCTTCCACCCGGGCCGCCACCACCAGTGGTTGGCCATCTCGTCGTGGTCCGCGTACGGGTCCACTGGGGGCGTCGCGTCCTCGGTGGTCACAGGTCCGAGCCCGACTCACCGGTGGCCTGGGAGGGGATCGGGTAGCGGTCGACGAACACGACTTGGTCTGCGGGCCAGATCGACTCGGAAACCTCGAGCACGTCGCCGTCCTCGTCAGTGGCCGTGTGTACGAGGTGCAGGACGTATGCGCCGAGCGAGGACCCGAACGCGTCGGCTTCGGCATCCGTCGCGCGACGGGCGGTCACCTGGTCAAGCGCGTCAGCGTAGCGGCGTCCGGTCAGGTCCTCGACGCAGCGGAATAGCGCCTTCGGGACGACAGCCGGCTCTTGGAGGTAGGTGCCTTCGGCGACCGAGCGGGGGAGGTAGCTCGCGCCGATCTCGGCCAGTCGGCCCGCCTCGTCGTAGAGACGTCGGCGACGGACGACGACCTGGGTGCCGGGTTCCACGCTCATGCAGTCGGCGACGTAGTCAGGGGCTGGCTCGATGCCGGCGAAGGTGATGTCGTGGCGAAACGTATTGTTGAGCAGGCCCTCTCGGCCGCGGGCCTCGCCGTACCGGTTGCGGGAGCGGCGCTGCCTGCGGTGGGTGTCGCGGACGAAGGTGCCGATGCCGTGCCGTGACTCGACGAGCCCTTCGGCGCGAAGGACGCTCATCGCCTGGCGGACCGTGGGAACGCTGGTGCCGTGGGTCGTCGCGATAGCGGTCTCGGCGGGGAGCCGGTCGCCTGGCTTGAGGGACCCGGCGCGGATCTCGTCTCGGATCGCGTCTGCGATGCGGTGGTACTTGGGCAGTCGTGCCCCGGTGTCGCTCATGTGCGTCGTCCTCAGGTCGTTTCAATCTCAATCGAGATTAGTCCTTAAGAGGACTTGACATCAATCGGGCCGACTGTGATCTAATCGCGGAAGCGCTCCTAAAGAGGAGTGCATGACCTGAGGAGTTGGGCATGGCGATGCAGAAGCGGTTCAAGGTCGGGTTCGGGGACGTGTTCCCGAAAGGCGCCTACCTGAAGGCGGGGCAGAACGGTCCGGTCGAGCCGGTGCTCGACTTCAACGCGGACAAGCGCCCGGACGGGTCGCGTGCGCAGCAGGTGGACCCGGAGACGGGCCTGCTGGTGTGGCAGGTCGTGGTCCTGGACGCGGACGAGCTCGCGGGCAAGAAGGACACCGCGGTGACGGTAAAGCTGCTGGCGAAGCAGCAGCCGGTCCCGCCCGAGAACAAGACGCCGTTCCCGTGGACGCCGGTGGAGTTCGTCGGCCTGACCGCGCTGGCGTACGTCGAGGAGACCTCGACGGGTCGGGCCCGGGTGGCGTGGTCGTTCCGCGCGGAGTCGATGGTCGCCACCGGCACCGGCCAGGGTCAGGCGAAGGGTGCCGCGTGATGCGCCCCGAGTCTGTCACGGACCCGCCGCTCGACCTGGCCGAGGTCACCCGTGCAGTGCTGCTCCTCGAAGGGCTGCTCGGGCCGGTGCCGGTCCTGTCGCTGTCGGTGGAGCGCGACCTGGTCACCGTCCCACCCCCACGCGGCTCCTCGATGGCGCCAGAGCTGCAGCAGTGCGTCACGGTGCGTCTGCACTGCCAGGACGATCAGGTCGCCGCGGAGGTCGGCAACCGGCTCGGCCTCGGGGCAGGCCTGTCGCGGACCTTCCCGGCCCGGTACAACGCTTCGTTGTTTGTCGAGTCCCGGTGGACCGGCTGGCTCACCGAACCCGTCGCGGCCTCCCTCGAGGTGCCGGTGTCGCTGACGCTGCTCGGCTCACACCTCGAACCCGCCCCGCTCGACGAGGGTGAGGACGTGCTTGCTGAGGCGGTGGCCTGATGAGCACCGCGACGGCCACCGTCGGACCCGCCGCCCGGGCCGGCCTGCGCCACAGTCTCGTCTTCGTGTGGAGGGTGTGGCTCGGGGTGGCACGGTGGACGGACCGGCACCTGCGCTACGTCGTCGGGGTCACTGCGCTGGGCTTCCTCGTGCGGTTGCTCCCGGGCGGTCAGCCTGCTGCTGTCCGGGTGCTGCTCCTCGCCTGGCTCGTCCCGGCGCTCCTGTCGGCGGTGTGGTCCCACGTGTCGCCCGGCTCGTATCAGCGGGTGGTCACGGGACCGTCGTCCCGGCTCGGGTGGCTGCTGTGGGCCCGCAGGCGGTGGGCCTTCCTGGCGCGTGAGTGCGGACTGTCGGTCCAGCGCGAACAGCGCCGCACGATGACCGGCCGGGTTGTTGACACGTTCACGTCAAAGCCGGCCCCGGCGTTGCCGAAGGTGTGGGTCCACCCTCGGCTCTGCTCCACGACCGCGAAGGGCGTCACCCTGACCCTGACGGTGCGGGCGAGGACGGGGCAGACGGTCGAGGACCTGGAGAACGCCGCACCAGCCCTCGCCGCAGCGGCCCGGGCCCGGTCGTTCCGGTGCCGCGCCCTGTCGCCGTCGACGGTCGAGTACGTCCTGGTCATGGCCGATCGGCTCAAAGCCACCAGGGAAGCCGCCGCACCCGTCGACGTCACGGTCGAGGCCGTTCCGGTGGGAAGACGGCAGGACGGGACGCCGTGGGTGCTCCCGCTCGTGGGGCGGCACACCCTCGTGGTCGGCTGCTCCGGCTCGGGGAAGGGCTCGGTCTTCTGGGGAGTCTGCGGAGGCCTCGCCCCCGCTGTCCGCGCCAGGATGGTTCGCCTGTGGGGGGTCGACCTGAAACGCGGGGTAGAGGTCGGCATGGGCCGGCACCTGTTCACCGAGGTCGCGACCACCCCGGGGCAGGCGGTCGAGGTGCTGTCCCGACTGCTGGCGGTGATCGACGAACGCGGACGGTGGATGGCCGGACAGACCCGCCTCCACGAACCGACCCCCTCCGAGCCGTTGCACGTGCTGGCCATCGACGAGCTCGCGATCCTGACCGCCTACGCCGACCCGGAGGTGAGGAAGGAGGCGGGCCGGCTGCTCGCCGAGGTCCTGACCCAAGGCCGCGCCCTTGGCGTCGTTGTCCTGGCGTGCGTGCAGGACCCGCGCAAGGAGGTCATCGGGCTTCGGAACCTGTTCACCCAGACCATCGCGCTCCGGCTCCGGTCCGCCGAGGAGACGCGGATGGTTCTCGGCGACGGCGCCGCGACCACCGCGCCCGCGCACCGGATCTCGCCTTCGGCCCCGGGCACGGCGTGGGTGATCGAGGAGGACGGGTCCGCCGACAAGGTGCGGGCGGACTTCTGGCCGGATCAGCTGGTGCGCGACGTGGCCACCTGGCACCCCGCTCCGTTCGTCGAGGTGCCCGTGTCGCTCGTCGAGGCGGAGCCGGTCGAGGGGGCTCCGCTGCGGACCGTCCACGCGCCGTCGAGTGGGCCTTCGTCGACTGCGCGGCCGCGGAAGCCGCGCGCACCTCGGAAGCCGCGCCAACCCAAGACGGCTGACTCGTCCGGGTTTGGCGGTGAGGCAGCGTGAGCACCTACGACCGGTCGAATCGGCGCGGCTACGGCACCCCGCAGCGGTGGGTCGACCGCACCGGTGGCCCGACCCTGGCCGAACTCGACCCGACGCGCTGGCACGAGAAGGCTGCGTGCCGGGACCTTCCCTCCGCCTTGTGGCTCGACGACTACGCCCAGACGTCGACGAGCCGGGGTGCCGCGATCTGCCAGGTATGCCCGGTGCAGCGGACGTGCCTCGCCTCGGCGCTGGTGTTCGGCGACGAGTACGGCATCTACGGCGGCACGACCTCCACCGAACGCGCCTCGCTGGCTCGTCGGCTGCGGAGAGGTGACACCCTCGGTGCGGTCCTCGACGAGACCCTGGCTTCACGTCGTTCCTCGCGTCCGGTGGCTGGGGCCGCCTGATGGGCGTGAGGACGGACCGGCCCAGCCCGACAACCCTCGCTGAGCCTCGGGGCGCGTTCCCGGGGTTCGGGGAGGATGCCGGGCTGGACCTGCCTGCCCTCACCCCCGACCTCGAGCGGCAAGTCGTCGCCCGCCTCGTCTCCCGGGACTTCACCGCCTGGGCTGAGGCCGCCGCTGGTGTCGGCCACTGCGCCCGCCCGATCCGGTTGCGCGGCTCCTCGACCACCTTCGACACGACCACCGGGGCGGCGGTGTCCACGTTCGCCAGCGACGACCTGCCGCTCGGGGTGCTGCACGTGCGCTGCGGCAACCGCCGCGCCTCCGAATGCCCCTCCTGCTCCCGCGTCTACGCCGCCGATACCTTCCACCTCATCCGGGCCGGGGTCACCGGAGGCAAGGGCGTCCCCGCGCACGTCAGCGACAACCCGCTGGTGTTCGCGACGCTCACCGCGCCCTCGTTCGGGCTCGTGCACGGCACCCGCAACGGGCGGAAGTGCCGGCCCTACACCGCGAAGAGTCAGGACCGGTTGTGTGAGCACGCCAGACCGACCATGTGTCACGCGACGCACGCCGAGGGGGACGAGGTCCTCGGTCAACCGTTCTGCAGCGACTGCTACGACTACCGCGGGCACCTGGTCTGGCAGTGGTGGGCGCCTGAGCTGTGGCGCCGGTTCACCATCACCGTTAGGCGCATCCTCGCCAAGCACCTCGGCGTCCCCGCCTCCCGCCTCGGTGAGGTCGTCACACTGCAGTACGCGAAGGTCGCCGAGTACCAACAGCGCGGCCTCATCCACTTCCACGCCCTGATCCGCCTCGACGGGCCCAAGACCGATGACGGGTTTGCGCCCGCCCCCGACGCCGCGACTGCCGCCTTCCTCGCCAAGGTGGTCGAGCAGGCCGTCGAAGCCGTCCACTTCGACGCCCCACCCCTCTTTGAGGGGGACGTGACCAGGCGGCTGCGGTTCGGACGCCAAGTCGACGCCCGCCCCATCAAGACCAGGCACCGCACCGACGACCCCGACAATGAGCTCGCCCCCGAGCAGGTCGCCGGCTACCTCGCCAAGTACGCCACCAAAGCAGCCGGCGACACCGTCCACGCGGACAACCCGCATTGGCGACGCCTGCGCGTCACCCTCGACGAGGTCTGCGACCGCATCCTCCACGACGCCAACAGCGACGGCACCCCGCTACGGGACCAGCCGTACGGGCTCCTGGCGAAGTGGCGGCGCATGCTCGGCTTCCGCGGCCACTTCTCGACCAAGTCCCGCCGCTACAGCGTCACCCTCGGACGGCTCCGCCGAGCCCGCACCACCTTCCAACGCCGCCTCGCCGACGCCAACCGGAAAGGCGTCCCGCTCGACGTCCGCGACCTCGACGACCTCCTCACCGACCAGGACGAGGAGACCACCCTCGTGATCGGCCAATGGTCCTACGCCGGCTCCGGCTGGGACACCGACGGCGACGCCGAACTCGCCAAAGCCGCCGCCGCCCGCGCCCGCGAGTACGCCCAATGGCGCGCCGAGACCAGAGCCCACCAAACCAACTGAGAAGCACGGGGATTCGATGTGGAAGAGAAGCTGCTGTTGAGAGTCGAGGAGGCCGCGGACCTGCTCAACATCGGACGGTCCGCGGTCTACGACCTGGTTCGTCTGCGCGCGCTGCCGAGCGTCAAGATCGGTCGGTGTCGACGCATCCCGCTCGCTGCTTTGCGGGACTACGTCGAGCGGCTGACAGAGGCAGAGGGCGGTGATGCAGCGTGAGCCGTCGCGCCAACGGGGAGGGATCGATCTACCAGCGCCAGGACGGTCGCTGGACTGGGGCGGTCTACGTCTACAACCGGGACGGCGGTCGGCAGCGACGACAGGTGTACGGCAAGACGCGCGCGGAGGCCTCGGCGAAGGTCACCGAACTGCTGGGCCTGAACCAGAAGCACATCCCCGCTGCTCCTATCGCGGTGACGGTGCAGGATTTCGGCACCGGTTGGGTGTCCCGCCTGGGCACCTCGGGCCTCAAGCCGGCCACGGTCAGCAACTACGCGTGGGTGCTCAATCGCTACGTGTACCCGCGGCTAGGTCGCGTTCGCCTCGTCACGCTGTCTCCTCAGCATGTGCGCGACCTGCTGACTTCGGTGGCCGACATGGGCGTGTCCGCTCGCACCGTGCAGCTGACTCGGGCGGTCCTGCGGTCCATGCTGGCCGATGCCGAGCGGGATCAGCTCGTGCACCGCAATGTGGCTGCTCTGGTCAAGGGGCCTCGCGTCGAGCGGCAGGAGGTCGTGCCGTGGACACCGGAGGAGGCCCACCGGTTCCTGGCCTCGCTCGAGGACCATCGGCTGCACGCGCTCTTCGCGGTCGGGGTGGCACTGGGCCTGCGCAAGGGTGAGCTGCTGGCCCTGCGCTGGGAGGACGTCGATCTCGACGCACGCGCCCTTCGCGTGCGAGGCACGGTCCAGCGGCTGGGCAAGGGCATCGGCCTCGTCACCGGCTCGCCCAAGACGGGTCGGAGTCGTCGCACGCTGCCACTCCCCCGCGTGCTCGTCGCTACCCTCAAGGCCCACCGGGCAGCGCAAGCGGCGGAGCGCGAGGAGGCAGGGTCACGGTGGCAGGACCCGGGCATCGTCTTCGCCACCAGACGCGGGACGGTCATCGAGCCTCGCAACCTCAACCGGCTCCTCGATCAGTCCATAGAGCGCGCCGGCGTCCGGCGCATCCGCTTCCACGACCTGAGGCACACGTGCGCGTCGCTGCTGCTCGCGCAAGGGGTCTCGCCTCGGGTCGTCATGGAGCTGCTGGGTCACACGCAGTTGAGCATGACGACTGACCTCTACGGGCACGTCATGCCCTCTTCGCTACGGTCGGCCGCGGACGCCCTGGACGGGGTGTTCGGACCGTGATCCGGCATGCTTGTGCGGCCCGGTTGCTGTCAGCGTTGCTGTCAGTGGCCCCCCTCTTCCTGGACCGGAGGGCGCAAAGCACAAGGCCCCGACCGGCGTTTCCGCTGGTCAGGGCCTTGTTCTCTGTCTCAACACAGAGCGCACCCGAAGGGATTCGAACCCCTAACCTTCTGATCCGTAGTCAGATGCTCTATCCGTTGAGCTACGGGTGCAGTGCCCGCCACTCGGGCGGACGAAAAGTCACCTTAGCGCCTCGGTGGCGCAACCACGAAATCGAGCGAACCGACGCGGCCGTATGCCGCTGGGCTCGCTCACGCTCGGATCCCCCCCTCGGATCCGGCTGGGTTCGTCAAGCCGGATGCGTCGCGTCGAGGGGACGCATCGACCTCGAAGGCGCCCCACGGCCGCCGGCGCCACGGCAAACGATGCAAGAAATCGACAAAGGGCTGTCAATTTCCTTGCACTATCACGCAGTTGTGACTGGTCTCACCGTTTGGCCCCCAAACCGTGGTCAGTCCCGCTCGTCAGCGCTGGGTACCGTGATTCCATCACGTCATTTGTTCACCATGCGGACACTCGGCCCGTGCGCGAGCGCCGGGGTCGACGGACTGCAGGGTGGACGCCGCCGGCAGGACGCGGTGCTCCGGACACCGCGTGAAGGGATGGGCCAAGTTGACCACGACACCGAAGACTCGACAGACGACCCATGCGGGCCTCCAGGCCTGGGTGGACGAGGTCGCCGAGCTGACGCAGCCGCGCGACATCCAATGGATCACGGGCACTCCGCAGGAGTGGACCGAGCTGACCGACCAGCTCGTCGAGGCAGGCACCCTGGTGCGGCTCAACGAGGACAAGAAGCCGAACTCCTTCTGGTGCGCCTCCGACCCCTCTGACGTCGCACGCGTCGAGGACCGCACCTTCATCTGTTCCGTCGAGGAGCGCGACGCCGGCCCGACCAACAACTGGATGGCGCCGGACGCGATGAAGGCGATCATGACCGACCTGTACCGCGGGTCGATGCAGGGACGGACGATGTACGTCATCCCGTTCGTCATGGGCCATCTGGACGCCAAGATCCCGATGTTCGGCGTCGAGATCACCGACTCGGCATACGTTGCGGTGTCGATGCTCGTGATGGCCCGCTGCGGCGAGAAGGTGCTGCGCAAGCTCGAGGAGACCAACGCCGAGTTCGTGCCGGCGTTGCACTCCGTGGGCGCGCCGCTCGCGGAGGGCCAGCAGGACGTCACGTGGCCGTGCAGTGACACGAAGTACATCGTCCACTTCCCGGAGGAGCGCACCATCTGGAGCTATGGCTCCGGCTACGGCGGCAACGCCCTCCTCGGCAAGAAGTGCTACTCGCTCCGCATCGCCAGTGCGATGGCCCGCGACGAGGGCTGGATGGCCGAGCACATGCTCATCCTCAAGCTGACCAACCCGCAGGGGAAGGTCCACTACATCGCGGCAGCGTTCCCGAGCGCGTGTGGCAAGACGAACCTCGCCATGATCGACCCGACCATCCCCGGCTGGAAGGCGGAGATGGTCGGCGACGACATCGCGTGGATGCGGTTCGGCGAGGACGGCCGGCTCTACGCGGTCAACCCCGAGGCCGGCCTCTTCGGTGTCGCCCCGGGCACCGGCGAGTCGACCAACCCGAACGCCATGGCGACGATCGAGAAGGGCAACTCGGTCTTCACCAACGTCGCCCTGACTGACGACGGCGACGTCTGGTGGGAGGGGATGACCGACGAGACGCCGGCGCACCTCACGTCGTGGCTCGGCGAGTCCTGGACGCCTGAGGACGGCAAGAACGGCAAGCCGGCCGCCCACCCGAACAGCCGTTTCTGCACGCCGATCGCCCAGTGCCCGATCGCGGCCCCCGAGTACGACAACCCGGACGGTGTGCCGATCTCGGCCATCCTCTTCGGCGGTCGTCGCAAGACGACGGTCCCCCTCGTCTACGAGTCGCGCGACTGGACCCACGGGACCTTCGTCGGCGCCACGCTGTCCTCCGAGACGACCGCTGCGGCGACCGGTGCCGTCGGCGTCGTCCGCCGTGACCCGATGGCGATGCTGCCCTTCCTCGGCTACAACGCCACCGACTACTTCGGTCACTGGCTGGAGATCGGCAAGCAGGCCGACGCGTCCAAGCTGCCGCGGATCTACGGTGTCAACTGGTTCCGCCGCGACGAGGACGGTTCCTTCCTGTGGCCGGGCTACGGCGAGAACAGCCGCGTCCTCAAGTGGATCGTCGACCGGCTCGAGGGGCAGGCCGAGGCGGTGGAGACGCCGATCGGTCTCGTGCCGGCGCCCGGTGCCCTCGACATCGACGGCCTCGACGTGACGGAGGAGCACCTCGCCAAGGCGGGCGCCGTCCGTCCGGAGGAGTGGGCCGACGAGCTGCCGCTCATCGAGGAGTGGTTCACCAAGTTCGGCGACGAGCTCCCGGCGGAGCTCTGGGCCGAGTTCGACGGTCTCAAGGCGCGCCTCAACACCGCGCAGTGAGCCGTGGTCCGACCCGCCGGTGGGATCGGACGACGTGATGCGGGGCCCGGTGCCGTGAGGCGCCGGGCCCTCCACCGTTCCCAGGAGCCTGCGGCCGTGTCGCGCCCCTCCTGTGCCCGGCGAGATGCCCAGCCTGCGAGGATTCGGGGATGAACGAGCACGCTCAGTACGACCGCGAGGAGACCCGCGGCGAACGACTCGACCGTAACTTCGACGAGCAGCTGCAGGAGGCTCGCATCGCCCAGGCCGGCGTGCAGATCCTCTTCGGCTTCCTCCTCACCCTGCCCTTCCAGCAGCGGTTCGAGACGCTCACCGACGTGCAGCGGAAGATCTACCTGGGCACGCTCCTCGCGTCGGCGGTGGCGGTGGTGCTGTTCACGGCACCGGTGGCGGTCCACCGCGTGCTCTTCCGGCAGGGGCTCAAGGACTTCATCGTCGCGTACACGTCCAGGCTCGCCTCGGTGGGCCTCGTCGCCCTCGCCCTGTCCGTGGTCGGTGGGCTCGTGCTCGTGCTCGACGTGCTGATCGACCACACGCTCGCCATGTGGGTCGGCGGGGCGGTCGCGGCGCTCACCCTCGTCCTCTGGTACGTCGTGCCCGCCGCTCGCGAGCGGCGCGTCCCACCGCACGAGAGGGCCGAAGAGTAGGTCGTATGCCGCTGAGCTGGCTCCCGCTCGGACGCCACCCGACCCGACGCTCCCATCTCCAACGAAGAAGGACCCCGACGAGACGTGTCGGGGTCCTTCTTCGATCGGCGGAGGCGGCGGGATTTGAACCCGCGAGAGGTTTTATCCTCAACCCGCTTAGCAGGCGGGCGCACTAGGCCACTATGCGACGCCTCCACGCCTGCCGTCCCACAGGGACACGCAAGCCTGCACAGGCTACCGGGGGACCGTGCGCACACCAAAACCGGGTCCGGGAGGACAACCTTCTTCGGCTTCGGGGCGTCCTCACAGATGAACGGTGCAGAATGATCCCGCGCGCTCATCGCGCCCGCATGCCCGAAAGGACCCCATGAGCGACCAGCCGGAACGGCATCCCGCCACGAGCGGGGGCCGCAGGTCGCTGCGTCGTGAGCTGTCCGCGGGCTTCCGCCGGGCCATCGGGCTCACCGCTCTCGGGACGATCCTTCCGGGGGCCGGGCTGACGCGCACCCGCAGCCGCGCCTGGGGCTGGTTCCTGCTCCTGACGTTCCTCGGAAGCATCGCCACGGTCGTCCTGCTCGCCGCGACTCGAGGGGTGAGCAAGGTCGGGCTGGTCATCGCGAGCAACACCCGCTACCTGCTCATCCTGACGCTGGTGCTGGCGGTCGGCGGTTTCGTCTGGTGCGCGTCGATCATCGCGACCGCCGTCCAGGCCAGGCCCCGACGCCTCGACCGGGCCCGGACGAGGTCGCTCGCGGTCTTCACGACGCTGATGGTCGCACTGGTCGGTGGCACCGCCTACAAGGGCGCCGAGTTCGCCCTGATCGGCCGCGACACCGTGAACGTCATCTTCAAGGCCTCGGGGCTCAAGCCGGGCCAGGGCGCCAAGGTCGTCAACGAGCCGGACGTCGACCCGTGGCGCGACACGCCCCGCGTCAACATCCTGCTCCTCGGCTCGGACGCGGGCGTCGGCCGCACCGGCACGCGGACGGACTCGATGATCGTCGCCAGCACGGACACGAAGACCGGCCGCACCGTCCTCATCTCCCTGCCCCGCAACCTGCAGCAGGTGCCGCTGCCGGAGACGAGCAAGCTGCGCGCCTGGTGGCCGAGCGGCGTCTACGGCGTGCCCAACTGTCCGCGGCAGCAGAAGGACGCCACGGACGCGTGCATGCTCAACGCGATCTGGATGGAGGTCGACGCCTACCGGGCACAGAACCCCGGCGCCTACCCCGCCGATGACGAGGCACCGGGTCGCTCGGAGATCAGGGACGTCATCGGCGAGGTGCTCGGGCTCAAGATCGACCACACCGTCGTCGTCGACCTCGAGGGGTTCCGGCAGCTCATCAACGCCATGGGGGGCGTGACGATCAACGTCAAGCTCGGCGGCTACGACGGCAAGACCCCCATCCCGTACGGGCCCCTCACCGCCAACGGCACCTATGCCCACGCCTTCGACAAGCCCGGCCCGATGAAGATGAACGGCTACCAGGCGCTGTGGTACGCCAGGTCCCGAGCCGCCGACGACGACTACAACCGCATGTCTCGCCAGCGCTGCGTCGTGCAGGCCGTCGTGAACCAGGTGAGCCCCACGGCCATGCTGGGCCAGTACGCCGAGATCGCGCGGATCGCCCGGGAGAACATCTACACCGACATCCCCGCCGAGAACCTCCCGGCCTTCGTCGAGCTCGTCGAGCGCATCCAGAAGGCCGGCAAGTACGTCAGCGTCGGCATCGACCCCACGCACGGGATCAACACCGGCAACCCGGACTACGACGAGATCCGCAAGCTCGTGGAGAAGGCCATCACCCCACCCAAGCCCAAGCCGACGACCAGCAGCTCCAAGAGCCCCTCGACGTCCACGCCGGAGCCGACCAGCACGACCACCGCCCCGACGGCCGATCCGGCTGACGTGGACCCCTGCGCCTGACCCACCGACGGGTTCGCGCGACGGGTTGGCGGGACCCGCCTGGGGTCCCCCGGTGGACAGGGCACAATGTCGAGGGCACCATGTTGGGGCTGCCTCCACCAGCCATCTCGAGGGGAAACGTATGACCGTGCACCACGACGGGCGCATCACCGCGCCCGTGGGTCGGCGTTCCGCTCGTCACCAGCTCAGCTGCCGCTACCGCCGCTGCCTTCGGCTCGTCGCGCTCGGCGCCGCGGTTCCCGGCGCCGGCCTCATCCGGACCCCCGCCCGCAAGCTCGGATGGGCTGTGCTCGGCGGCTTCCTGCTCGCCCTGGTCCTCCTCGGGAGCCTCGTCGCGGCTCGGGGAGCGAAGCAGGTCGGGCTCTACGTCATCAGCCACCCGGACCTCCTGCAGGGCGGCGCCGTGCTGCTTGCCGTCGGCGGGCTCATCTGGTGCGCATCCATCGTCGCCACCGCCGTCGCCGCCCGGCCGGCCTGGCTCGACCGGTCCCGCACGCGGGCCCTCGCCGGCTTCACCACGTTTCTCGTGGCCCTGGTGGCGACGGGCACCTACAAGGGAGCCGAGGCGGCCCTCATCACGACCGACACGATCCGCGGGGTCTTCAGCTCCCAGGCACTCAAGCCCGGTGAGGGCGCCAAGGTCGTCAACGACGTCGACCCGTGGCGGGACACTCCCCGGGTCAACCTCCTGCTGATGGGCTCCGACGCCGGCATCGGACGCGCCGGCACCCGTCCGGACTCGATGATCGTCGCGAGCATCGACACGAGGACCGGCCGCACGGTCCTCATCTCGATTCCCCGCAACTTCGAGTGGGCTCCGCTCCCCGAGGACAGTCCCCTGCGGGAGCGGTGGCCGGGCGGTTTCTACGGGGGCACGCACGACGCGCCTGACTGTCCCCGCAAGGAGGTCAGCGCCGCGGACCCCTGTCAGATCAACGCGATCTGGAGGGAGGTCGACGAGTTCCGGACCACGCACCCCGAGGCCTACCCCGACGACCCGGTGCCGGGCCGCAGCGAGACGCGCGACGTCGTCGGTGAGGTGCTCGGGCTCAAGATCGACCACCTCGTCGTCATCGACCTCAAGGGTTTCAGCGAGCTCGTCAACGCCATGGGCGGCGTCGAGGTCAACGTCAAGCTCGGCGGCTTCGACGGCAGGACACCGCTGCCCTACGGCCAGAAGTACGCCAACGGCACCTACGCCCACTACTTCGCCAACGTCGGGCCGCAACGGCTCAACGGCTACCAGGCCCTCTGGTATGCCCGCACGCGCGCCGCCGACAGCGACGACCACCGGCAGCAACGGCAGCGGTGCGTCGTCCAGGCGGTTGTCAACGACGTGGACCCAGCCTTCATGCTGACCAAGTACGCGAGCATCGCCCGGATCCTCAAGGAGAACGTCTACACCGACATTCCCGGGCAGAACCTGCCGGCCTTCGCCGAGCTCGTCGAGCGGGTCCAGAACTCGACGATCACCAGTCTCGGGTTCTCGGACAAGAACGGTTTCCCGTACAGCAGCAACCCCGACTACGAGCTCGTCCGCAGGCTCGTCCAGAAGGCGATCGACCCGCCGAAGCGCAAGAGCACGCCGAAGCCCGCCGCGACCCCGCGGACGGAGACGACGAGGCCCACGCCGACGCCCTCCTCCACGGAGGAGGCGGAGGTCGACGAGTGCGCGTGACCCGGACACGAACAGAGCCCCCCGGCCAAGCCGGGGGGCTCTGTCACAAACGACCAAAAGGTGTCGCTCGTTGCGTGTGACCTCGGGTCAGAGCGGACGCACTGCGTCAGCCTGAGGGCCCTTCGGACCCTGCGTGACCTCGAACTCGACGCGCTGCGCCTCATCCAGCGAGCGGTAGCCGTTCGTCTGGATTGCCGAGTAGTGGACGAAAACGTCGGGGCCGCCGCCGTCCTGGGCGATGAAACCAAAGCCCTTCTCAGCGTTGAACCACTTGACGGTTCCCTGTGCCATACGGGTAACTCTTTCCTTCTTAGCCAGTGGGTCCACGCACCTCGCGAGGCCCCAGGCTGCCGCTTCTGCCACTCGGCGGGCGAACCCGTCGTCGTCGATACTGAAAACCCGCCACCTTGTGGGTGACGGGCACCTACTCGACTGCGCGGAACTGCAACTGCAACCACGTCGAACTTAGCACGCTACCGACGGGTCGTCCTGCTGGAATCCGCGCATTTTGCAGGGTTCACCCGGAGTTCGCCGGCGGCGACAGAGCTGCGCCGGTCAGGCTCCGCGCCGCGCGTGGACCGGGGGTCGATCGCCCCGGATCGTCGCCACCATGTCGACCACCCGTCGGGTCTCCCGGACGTCGTGGGCGCGGAACACCGTCGCCCCGAGCCAGGCGGCGACCGCGGTCGCCGCGAGCGACCCCTCGAGGCGCTCCTCGGGGGCGAGGTCGAGGCTCTCGCCGACGAAGTCCTTGCGCGACAGGGCCTGGAGCACCGGGTAGCCGAGGGCCGCGACGTCCGCCGTGTGCCGCAGCACCTCGAGGGAGTGCCGCGTCGTCTTCCCGAAGTCCAGCGTCGGGTCGATGAGGATCCGCTCCGGGGGTATGCCGCTCTGCTCGGCCGCGTGGGCACCCCGGGCCAGCGTGGTCACGACGTCCCGCACGACGTCGAGCGGGTCGTCGCCGTAGGTGACCGCCACGGGGTCGGTGCGCGGGGGCAGTCCTCCGGTGTGGGAGATGACGTAGCCCGCGCCCAGCTGCGCGGCGATGTGGACGAGGTCGGGGTCGGCGCCGGCCCACGTGTCGTTGACGACGTCCACGCCCGCGTCCGCCGCGGCGAGCGCGACACCGGACCGCCACGTGTCGAGGCTGAGGATGACGTCCGGGTGCGACTCGCGGGCCCACTCGAGGAAGGGCACGACACGACGGACCTCCTCCGCCTCGTCCACCGGCTCCCCCTCCTGCCCGGCGCGGACCCCGCCGACGTCGATGAGGTCGGCCCCGAGCTCGAGCGCCTGCTCGAGCGCGCGCTTGGCGGAGTCGAGCTGCGCGTGTCGGTTGCCTCCGAAGAACGAGTCGGGGGTCCGGTTGATGATCGCCATGACGGCCGGACGCCCCGCGTCGAAGGCACGCCCCCGCAGCACGAGCGGCGGGGTGGTGGGCAGGGTCAGCGGCGTCAGCCCCGCGAGCACGGATCCGAGCATGGACCCGAGCACGGATCCGGGCACGGCAGCGCGTGGGCTGTCGAGGTCCGTCGCGTCGCTCGGCTCTTCAGGGGTGGTCACAAGGTCGTACCCTACGGGGGCCAACCGGACGACGGTGCACGCCGCGACGTCCTCGACTGCGCACGTCGGGCCACGGCCTCGGTCGTCGAGTGCGCACGTCGTGCCGGGGATCGATTCGGGCCCAGCCATGTGCCTTGGCTAGACTCGGCGCACTTGGAGGGCTCGCATAGTGGCCTAGTGCGGCGGTCTTGAAAACCGCTATGGGTTCATCGCCCATCGTGGGTTCGAATCCCACGCCCTCCGCCAGTCCCTCGGCGCAGCCGCCCTCAGGTGGAGGGCCGGCGATTCGAGGAGGAGCGAGGAACGAGCGACGGAGTCCCACGCCCTCCGCCACCCGCGCGAAGCGCTCCGCCGTCGCATCGGCGGAGCGCTTCGTACGTGCATCGGGGGTGCATCAGACGATGTTGCCGCCGAGCCCGTTGATGATCCCGAGGATCTGGTTGAGGAGCCCTGCGATGGCGTCGAGAACGCCGATGTCGCCCACTCCGTCGAGTAGCCCGGCCACCGCGCAGAGCAGGTTGCCGAGAAGGTTGCCGGCACCACTCTCCGCCACGATGTCGAGCACGACCTGGTCGAGGTGGACGGTGAGGCCGAGGACGTTGAGGTCCAGCGGCCCGAGGTCCAGGTTGAGGATGTCACACGACGCGGCCAGGAGCTGCGTCGATGTGGCGGCCCCGCCGGTGTCCAGGCTCTGGATCTCGAGGTTCATCATCTTGCTGTGGGGCTGGGAGCCTCGGGCGCCATCAAGCGTGGTGGTGACGAGCGTGCGCATCATCAAGCTGTCGCCGCTCGTGAAGAACTCCTGTGGCTGCAGCTTCACGACGGCATGTCCACTTCGGCCCTGCTTGTCCTCCCAGGTCCCGTGGTAGGTCCACGCCGCCCCGTCGACGTGCCGTGACTGACTGACGTGTGCAGCCGCCGGTGCTGGCGCGGCGTTCGCGCTGAGGGCGGGGACAGCGGCCAACGTTCCCAATGCCACCAGCGCCCCAGCGAGGGTCTTCTTTGAGGCAGTGAACTTCATCGTTCCTCCAGGTGTGATCCGGTCGAGGACGCCAGGCCAACTACTCGAATGCTGCGCCTCGGCTCATCTCACGTCAGTACCCCTCGCTTCTCCGTGCCAAACGGTGACGGACGAGGGGGCGCCCGTGTGACGGCGGCCCGAGACTGCCTCCCGGCGCGCGCCGCGGCGCGGCAGGACCTGCGCCGTCGACGACGGGTCCGGGCAGAGGAGAGCCCCGCTGCGCCGGGGGGAGCGCAGCGGGGCCGCTCGGAGGCAGAACGCCTCGGTCAGGGTGTACCCACCCTCGGTCGGGATGAACCCGATCTCATCAACCTGATCAGATGAACATGGCCGGGTCGAGCCACTGGTTGGTCGCGTTGCGCTTGGGAAAGCGCAGCTCTGCGGGCACGCCCACGGCCACGGCCCCGGCGGGCACGTCCTTGACGACCACGGCGTTGGCGCCGATCTGGGTGTCGTCGCCGATGAGGACCGGTCCGAGCACCCGCGCCCCAGCACCGATGGTGACCCTGTTGCCGACCGTCGGGTGGCGCTTGACGTGCGCCATGGAGCGGCCACCGAGGGTCACGCCGTGGTAGAGCATGACGTCGTCGCCGACCTCGGCCGTCTCACCGATGACGACGCCCATGCCGTGGTCGATGAAGAACCGCCGGCCGATCCGCGCGGCAGGGTGGATCTCGACGCCGGTGACCGAGCGCGTCACGGTGCCCAGCACCCGGGCGGGCAGGCGCCCGCCGGGCAGCTTCCACAGCTCGTGGAGGCCGCGGTGGGCCCAGATCGCGTGCAGTCCCGGGGACGTGAGGACGACCTCGAGCCGCGAGCCCGCGGCGGGATCGCGCTCGATGGCGCCCTCGACGTCCTCGCGGAAGCGGGCGGCGGCCTTCCGGACGAGACCGAGCCCAGCGGCATACGACCTCTTCCGGGCCGTATGCCGCTGAGCCGGCTCGGCCGCGGACGTGCGGACCAGCTTCAGCGGGGTGGCGTGCGCGGGCGTCGGCGTGACGTCATCGCGCTTCGCGGCGGTGCTCATGGTGGCCCCTCGGCTCAGTCGACGAGACCCTCGAAGAGGATCGTGGAGAGGTAGCGCTCACCGAAGGACGGGATGATCACGACGATGGTCTTGCCCTGGTTCTCGGGGCGGGCCGCGACCTGGGCGGCGGCGGCGATGGCGGCACCGGAGCTGATGCCGACGAGCAGGCCCTCCTCGGTGGCGGCGCGGCGGGCGAACTGGACGGCCGTGGCCGCGTTGACGTCGATGACCTCGTCGTAGACGTCGGTGTCGAGGATCTCGGGGACGAAGTTGGCGCCGATGCCCTGGATCTTGTGCGGGCCGGGCTGGCCGCCGTTGAGGATCGCGGACTCCTCGGGCTCGACGGCGATGATCTTCACGTCGGGCTTGCGCGCCTTGAGGACCTGGCCGACGCCGGTGATGGTGCCGCCGGTGCCGATGCCGGCGACGACGATGTCGACCTGGCCGTCGGTGTCCTTCCAGATCTCCTCGGCCGTCGTCCGGCGGTGGATCTCGGGGTTGGCCTCGTTGGCGAACTGGCGGGCCAGGACGCCGCCCCGCTCGGAGGCGATCTGCTCGGCGCGCTCGACGGCGCCCTTCATCCCGGTGGCGGGGTCGGTGAGGACGAGCTCGGCGCCGAAGGCGCGCAGCAGCGCACGCCGCTCCTTCGACATGGACTCCGGCATGGTGAGCACGACGTCGTAGCCGCGGGCCGCGCCGACCATGGCCAGGGCGATCCCGGTGTTACCGGAGGTGGCCTCGACGATCGTGCCGCCCGGCTTCAGCTCGCCGCTCGCCTCAGCGGCGTCGACGATGGCGACACCGATGCGGTCCTTGACCGAGGACGCCGGGTTGTAGAACTCGAGCTTGGCCGCGACGGTCGCGTCCGCTCCGTCCATGACCTTGTTGAGTCGGACGAGCGGCGTGTTGCCGATCAGCTTGGTCACGTCGTCGTAGATGGGCATTGCGTGGGCTCCCTCTGGCATGCGGTTGGCGGCGCTGGGCCTGATTATCTCTGACAATCTCAGACTTGTTATGCATATTCCAACATCTGGTTATTCCCCCTCAGTCCTACCGGACATCCGGGCGCGACGACCATGAGGGCACCTACCCACCCGGAGCCGGCGACCCGCCTCTCGTGGGACCGCCATCACACTCCACTAAGCGGTTGCTCACTGGTCAGTAGACTGCCGCGCATGACTGCGCTCCAGATCGTCGCGATCGTGATCAGCCTCGCCATCACGGTGGTGGCCGTAGCGTTGCTCGCCAAGACCGTCAACCACTACGTGGCGACCTTCCGCCTCGGCCAGCCCGAGTACCGGGGCGACGACAAGGGGGCGCGCACGGCGACCCTCCTCCGGGAGTTCCTCGGCCACACGCGGATGTCGCGGCTGCCGGTGGTAGCCATCGCGCACTGGTTCACGATGATCAGCTTCGGCATCCTCTTCTTCACGCTGATCAACGCGTTCGGGCAGCTGTTCGAACCCTCCTGGACGCTGCCGCTCATCGGCCACTTCCCGCCCTACGAGTGGATCACGGAGTTCTTCGCGTGGACGGGGCTCGTCGGCATCCTCCTGCTGATGGCGATCCGCCAGAAGAACCACCCCCGCTCAGCTCCGGGCGAGCACGGTCGCCGGAGCCGGTTCTTCGGCTCGACGTGGTGGCAGGCGTACTACGTCGAGTTCACGATCCTCGGCGTCACCCTCTGCATCCTGGCCCTCCGCGGGCTGGAGTACGCCCTGGCCGACGCCGAGGGTCTCGACACGGCGTCCACCCTGCACTTCCCGATGACGAGCTGGCTCGGCGGCCTCTTCTCCGGGATGTCGGTCGCCGCGCTCGAGAGCGCCATCGTCATCGTCGCCACGATCAAGATCCTCATCTCCATGGCGTGGATGATCACCATCGCCCTGACCCCCACGATGGGCGTCGCCTGGCACCGCTTCCTCGCGTTCTTCAACATCTTCTGGAAGCGCCACGCCGACGGCCGCACCTCGCTCGGCGAGCTCCAGCCGATCCGGATCAACGGCGAGGTGCTCGACTTCGAGAACGTCGACGACCTCGACGAGGACGCCCCGCTGGGCGTCGGCAAGGTCGAGGACTTCACGTGGAAGGGCCTGCTCGACTTCACGACGTGCACCGAGTGCGGTCGCTGCCAGTCCCAGTGCCCCGCGTGGAACACCGACAAGCCGCTCTCCCCCAAGCTGCTCGTCATGACGCTGCGCGACCACGCGCACGCCAAGGCCCCCTGGCTGCGGGCCAGCGAGGAGGCCCGTGCCTCCGGTGACGGCCTGTCCGAGCACACGAAGGCGGCCGCCGCCGTCGAGCAGCTCGTCGGCCAGACCGGCTACGACATCCACCATCCGCTGACGGCCTACAACCCGCACGGGCCCGACGCCGTCATCGACGAGGACGTCCTCTGGTCGTGCACGACGTGCGGCGCCTGCGTCGAGCAGTGCCCCGTCGACATCGAGCACGTCGACGCGATCGTCGACATGCGCCGCTACAAGAACCTCATCGAGTCGGCCTTCCCGTCCGAGCTCGGCGGCCTGTTCAAGAACCTCGAGAAGAACGCCAACCCGTGGGGCCTGGCGCCTCGGCTGCGGATGGACTGGGCCAAGGACCTGCCCTTCGACGTGCCGCAGGTCGGCGCCGACGTCGAGTCCCTCGACGAGGTCGACTACCTCTTCTGGGTCGGCTGCGCCGGCGCCTACGAGGACCGGGCCAAGAAGACCACCCGCGCCGTGGCCGAGCTGCTCCACCTGGCCGACGTGAAGTTCGCCGTCCTCGGTGACGGCGAGGCCTGCACCGGCGACTCCGCCCGAAGGGCCGGCAACGAGTTCCTCTACCAGATGCTCGCCCAGCAGAACGTCGAGGTGCTCAACGAGGTCGGCGCCACCAAGATCGTCGTCACCTGCGCCCACTGCTTCAACACCATCAAGAACGAGTACCCCCAGCTCGGCGGCACCTACGAGGTGCTGCACCACACCCAGCTGCTCAACCGCCTCGTGCGCGAGAAGCGCCTCACCCCCGTGGCCCGCCCCGGTGAGGGCGACGGCCTCGGCCAGTCCAGGGCCGGCTCGACCGGCGCCAAGGTCACCTACCACGACCCGTGCTACCTCGGCCGGCACAACCAGGTCTACGCCCCGCCGCGCGAGCTGCTCCAGGTCCTGCCCGGCGTCGAGTACGCCGAGATGGAGCGCAGCAAGGAGAAGTCCTTCTGCTGCGGCGCCGGTGGCGCCCGCATGTGGATGGAGGAGCAGCTCGGCACCCGGATCAACACCAACCGCACCGAGGAGGCCCTCGCGACCGGAGCCGACCGCATCGCCGTCGGGTGCCCGTTCTGCAAGGTCATGCTCACCGACGGCGTCAACGCCGCCGTCCAGGAAGGCAAGAAGGCCGAGGGCGAGGTCGAGGTCGTCGACGTCGCCCAGATGCTCCTCGCCGCGGTCCGTCGCGGCGACGGCGGAGTGGCGACCGAGGAGGCCCGGGCCGTCCCCGACGCGCCGACCCCGGAGCCGGCCATCTGACCCCACCGCCCACCGAGCGAGCCTGAGCGCCGGGCGAGCCCAGCGGCATACGACCTCGAAGGGGCCCCACCACGACGGTGGGGCCCTTTCGCTGCGACGTATCACCGCACCCGCCGCCCCCCTCTGAGGTGGCAGTCGGCCCTGAGCCGACCGTCACATCACATTGGGGGAAAACATGAGTCTCACCGAGAGCTCAGAGGTCTTCGTCTCAGCGCACGAGACCGCGATCAACGACCTCGTCACGGCGATCTGCACGACCAGACCACACCTGCTGTCCTACGGATCACCGGCCTTCGTGCCGGCCTCGGACGTCAACGACACGCAGATGCCGCCGATCCTGTTCCCGGGCACCGGCGGGATCCAGTGGCACGTCCGCTTCACCATCCCGCACCTCGACCTGTTCGACGAGGACAGCCCACTGCCGCCCGAGCTCTCCCTCGGGCCGGGCCAGTTCAGCCTGTCGACCACGGTCGAGCTCTGCGTCGACTGCCGCAGGCGCCGTGGACGGGACGACAGCGACGAAGGAGGTGACACGGGGCACGACGGCCACGACCACCCGGACGAGCCGGACCAGCCCAAGCCGGACCGGCCCTGGGACGACAAGCCCGGCAAGGTGGAGAACCCGCTCTGCACCAAGCTCGAGATCGACGCCATCGGGCACCTCGTCGGGACGTCCACCGGCGGGCAGCCCGCCATCGGGTTCGCCCTCGACGCCGTGGAGATCGTCGACATCCATCCCGATGACCTCGAGTCGGTCCTCGAGTGCCTCCTCGAGCAGATGCTCCGGGCCGCGCTCGCCCAGGTCCGCCTCCCCGTCTCCGCGGTCCGGGCCGGCGCCTTCACCCTGACACCGACCGTCGGGCCGCTCATCGACACCGACCTCGTCCTCGCCCGCGGAAACCTCTAGGAGCCAGCCATGTCAGAGATCATCGCCGCCATCGACGAGAACGCCGCCAACGACTTCCTCGACATCGTCGTCGCCGGAGTCGGCCCGCAGTCGACCTCCGGCTCCTCGAGCCTCGGTCCGTTCGCCGCCTCGTACTCGGTCACCGGCACCCTGTCCAACGGCACCGTCGACCTCATCCCTCCGGACACGATCCGGATCGCCGACCTGCGACTCGACTGGAGCGCCACGCTCACCCTGAGCATCGACCTCGGCGACTTCCTGCCGGAGATCCACATCCCCCAGGTCTGCGTCACCATCCCGTGCGTCGGCAAGGTGTGCACACCCGCCATCGACATCACCTGGCCGACCGTCTCGGTCCCCCTCTCCTTCGGCGACTTCGTCAAGGCGACCGTCGACCTCGGCATCGTCGTCGGGCTCGTCGGCGGGTTCTGGAAGGTCGAGGGCGTCGTCCAGGGCGTGCCCAGCCTCTCGTTCGGGCCCGCGACCGCCGCCGTCGTCACCGCCATCGGCCTCGCCGTCGCAGCGGCCGTGGCGTGGGTGCCGCTCATCGGGCCCTTCCTCGCCGGACTCGCCATCGCCGTCGCGGCCGCCATCGGCGTCGCCGGGCTGACCGGCTGGCTCGGGCCGATCATCTCCCCGTTCATCTCGGGGACGCGCTTCCCGATCTACCACCGGTCCGAGTGGTTCGAGGTGCTCCCCGCGAGCGGCGCCTCGGACCCCGCGGTCCTCGTCCACCTCGACGCGATCGGGGCCGAGGTCCAGCACAACGCACCCGAGGACGAGCTCGTCCTGACCGCCGACATCAGCGCCTGAGGAGGGCGGAACCATGACAGACCACCTTGACAGCCGGGCCCTGCGCAACACCGACAGCTACGGCCAGCGGTTCATGCGCCCCGGAACGTACCGCTACGCCCTGGGGCCAGCGGGCACCGGCGGCTTCCTGCAGGAGTACCCCTACGTCATCTCCGTCGGCGAGGGAGAGCCGAAGCGCGGCGAGATGGCCCAGACCACCGTCCTCGTCCGCCGAGAAGGGCGCACCTACGTGCCCGACCAGCCGAAGATCAGCATCAACGCCGGCGACATGGTCATGTGGCACTCCCCGGAGGCGGCCGCGCGCCCCTTCGTCGTCGCTGGTGAGAAGGACTTCTTCTCCAGCGAGAGGCTCGTCAACGAGTCCGGCTACACCCATGCCTTCACGAGCGAAGGCGTCTACGAGTGGGAGGACGCGCACGGCTCCGGCACGCGGGGCCTGATCCGGGTCGGCAACCCGGACGTCTCGTCCGCCAAGGGGCAGCGGGCCTGGGCGCGGGCCCAACGCAAGGGCACCGTCGTCATGGTCACCGACGGGCAGGCCGAGCCCGCCGAGGTCGACGTCGTCGTCGGCCAGACCGTCTTCTTCGCCGTCGTCAACGGGCCCGGCATCTCCATCACCGACCGCTCACTCCTGGCGCACGATGGCCACCGCAAGGGAGCGGCTTTCCACCGCAACGCGACTCGGACGACGTGACTCAGCCGCAGGAGGACTGAGCCGGTCAGCCCGAGCCGGCTCAGCGGCATACGGCCACAGCCCCCCGCCAGCCCGGCGGGGGGCTGCTCCCCGTGTCCCGCCGCGCGAGGTGCCCCCCTCAGGAGTACGGTCCCAACCACTGCTACAGTTCCACTGCTTTTCACTGGTATTGACCGTAGAAAAACATCCAGGAGCAGCGAATGGTCGCTACGCCAACCCAGAGGGACACCTCGCAACGACAGATGCTGGTAGGAAAGGGCTGGGTCCAGGGCGTAGCCCTCGTCATGCTCTTCGGATTCTTCGTCATGGGCATCCTCACCTACCGCACATACACGGCCTCGATGCCGCAGCCGGACAAGGTGGTGAGCAAGTCCGGCGAGACCGTCTTCACGACCGAGGACGTCACCGCAGGCCAGGTTCTCTTCACGGCTCGCGGGCTCATGCAGTACGGCTCGATCATGGGCCACGGCGGCTACCTCGGCCCCGACTTCACCGCCGAGTACCTCCGCCACGCCACCGAGTTCACCGAGCACCAGATCCGGGACAGCGGGGCGCAGGACCCCCGCGGCCTCAACGTCGAGGAGTGGCGCACCAACCGCTACGACGAGTCGACGGGCACGCTCACCTTCACCGACAACCAGGTCGCAGCGTTCCAGGACGCGAAGACCTACTACGCCAACTTCTTCGGCGAGGACTCGACCCGCTACGGGCTCAAGCCGCGCCTCATCACGGACCCGCAGGAGATCCACCAGATCACCGCGTTTTTCGCCTGGACCGCATGGGCCTCCGCGGCCGAGCGGCCCGGCTTCGACTACTCCTACACCAACAACTGGCCGATGGAGCCCCGCGTCGAGAACGGCCCCACCCCGGACCTGCTCGTGTGGTCCGGCCTGTCCCTCATCGCCCTCATCGGCGGCACGGGCCTGCTGTTCGCCATCTACGGCCGGTGGAGCCGCAAGATCGGGTGGCACTCCGAGGAGGCCCCCGCGATCGCGTTCCGGCAGCCGGGCACCGTCGGACTGACCCTGGCGCAGCGCGCGACGGCCTGGTTCTTCTTCGTCATCGCCCTGCTGTTCCTCATCCAGGTGATCGTCGGGGCAGCGGCCGAGCACTACCGGGCCGACATCCTGTCCTTCTTCGGCTTCGACCTGGCCCAGTGGCTGCCCTACAACCTCGCCCGCACCTGGCACGTCCAGCTGTCCCTCTTCTGGACCGCCGCCGGGTTCCTCGCCGCCGGGATCTTCCTCACGCCGCTCATCTCCGGCCGCGAGCCGAAGAACCAGCACAAGATCGCCTACGCCCTCCTCGGCGCGCTCGCCATCGTCGTCTTCGGCTCCCTCACGGCCGAGGCCCTGTCGATCCACGGCGTCGAGTGGGCCAAGGGCCCGCTCTTCGCGCAGCAGTGGGAGTACCTCGACCTGCCGCGGGTCTTCCAGATCCTCCTCACGGTCGGCATGGTGCTCTGGATCGTCATGATCTTCAGAGGGATCCGTGGTCGCCTCAAGGGCGAGTCGAAGGGCAACATGCCGTGGCTGTTCTTCTTCTCGGCGCTGGCCATCCCGGCGTTCTACGCCGTCGGGCTGCTCGCCACGACGGAGACCCACCTCACCGTTGCCGAGTTCTGGCGCTTCTGGGTCGTCCACCTGTGGGTCGAGGACTTCCTCGAGCTGTTCACCACGGTCATGGTCGCCTACATCTTCGTCATGCTCGGCGTGGTGCGGGAGAAGATCGCCCTCGGCATCATCTTCCTCGACATCATCCTGTACTCCATGGGTGGCGTCATCGGCACGATGCACCACCTGTACTTCTCGGGCACGCCCGTCGAGCACATGGCGCTCGGTGCGTTCTTCTCCGCCGCCGAGGTCATCCCGTTGACCTTCCTCACCGTCGAGGCCTGGGCGTTCATGCAGCTCGGCGCCCGGCAGGAGGCGAAGACCTCGGCACCGTTCCCGCACCGGTGGGCCGTCATGTTCCTGGTCGCCGTCGGCTTCTGGAACTTCCTCGGCGCCGGGGTGTTCGGGTTCCTGATCAACCTGCCGATCGTCAGCTACTACGAGATCGGCACGGCCCTGACGGCCAACCACGGGCACGCGGCGATGATGGGCGTCTACGGCATGCTCGCGGTCGGTCTGGCGATGTTCGCCCTGCGTTACCTCATCCCGCCGGACAAGTGGCCGGAGAAGTGGGCCAAGGTGTCGTTCTGGAGCCTCAACATCGGCCTGGCGTGGATGGTCTTCGCGACTCTCCTGCCCCTGGGCGTGCTGCAGCTCTACCACTCCGTGGGACAGGGCTACTACGAGGCGAGGGAGCTCGCCTTCATCACGAACAACACCAACGCCCTCCTCGAGTGGGGCCGGATGCCCGGCGACCTCATCTTCATCATCGGCGGCGTGCTGCCGTTCCTCTGGATGACGTGGCTCGGCCTGCGCAACTACCGGAAGGGCAAGGTCGTCGACGAGATGCCGCAGGACGTGCTCTTCGTCGAGCTCGACCCTGCCGGAAAGAAGTAGGAGGCAACGATGCGTGCCCCGTCCGTCACCGTACTGCTCGTCAGCGGATACTCCGCCGTGCTCCTGGTCGTCGCCTGGCTCTTCGACCGCATGGGCGCGCGCTCCGCAGAGCGGTCGGCACGGTGGCGGACGGGGAACTTCATCTACCACGAGGACCAGGACGCGTGGAAGTGCCACCAGGACCAGTGGCTCTGGCCGGCCTCGTTCGACCCCGACAAACGGGTGATCCGGTACGAGGGGCAGCACGCGATCTGCGGGCGCTGCCCGGTCAAGGACGACTGTTCCCCGACCCCGGGTCCGCGTGAGCTGACTCGTCAGCTGGACCCGTGGCCGCACTCCGAGGCGGGACGTTTCCACCGCGGCCTCTCCCTCGTGGTCGCCGCCGTCGCAGTCTTCATGCCGACGGCCATGCTGCTCGGCGCCCACGGCCCCGGTGACGTGATCGTCCTGGTCACCACCGTGCTCGTGGGACTCATCGCCGGGGCGCCTCTCGCGCAACACCTGTGGCGCACCCCGAGCAACTTCCCCGAACACCTGCGTCAGGACGCGTCCAGCGACGCCCCCGGCCTGCCGGAGCTCGCCCCCGAGACGGCCGGCGCAGCGAAGATCGACCAGATCCTCGACCGCTACCAGACCCGATGGGCGAGCGACCGCCGCCGCGTCGACCTGCCTGACCCGAAAACACGGAAGTGAACTGATGCCCGGCTGGATCGCCCCTGTCCTCGCAGTCCTGATCATCGCGGCCGCCGTCGTGGCGTCCTCGATCAGGATCATCCCGCAGTACGAACGCGGCGTCGTCTTCCGACTCGGCAAGCTGCGCCCGCTCTACCCGCCAGGTCTGCACCTGCTCGTGCCGGGCGTCTACCAGCTCCAGCGCGTGGACCTGCGCGTCGTCACCTTGACCATCCCCCCGCAGGAAGTCATCACCAAGGACAACGTTCCGGCCCGCGTCAACGCCGTCGTCCTCTTCAACGTGGTCGACCCCGAGGCCGCGGTCATGCAGGTCGAGAACTATGCGGTCGCCACCTCACAGATCGCCCAGACGACGTTGCGTTCCGTCCTCGGCCGCGCCGACCTCGACACGCTGCTCGCTCACCGGGACGGCCTCAACCGGGACCTGCGCGAGATCATCGAGCTGCAGACCAAGCCCTGGGGCGTCGACGTCTCGGTCGTCGAGATCAAGGACGTCGAGATCCCCGAGCAGATGCAGCGCGCCATGGCCCGCGAGGCCGAGGCAGAGCGTGAGCGGCGGGCCAAGGTGATCAACGCCCGGGGCGAGCTGCAGGCGTCCGGCGAGCTCAAGCAGGCGGCCGACATCCTCTCCCAGAGCCCCGCCTCGCTCCAGCTGCGCTACCTCCAGACGCTCCTCGAGCTCGGCGCGGACCAGAACTCGACGGTGGTCTTCCCCCTCCCGATGGACATCGTGGGGCCGCTGCTCAACCGGCTCGCCCCACCCCCGGCCAGCCCACCCACCCAGCCTTAACGTTGGGGGGCTGGCCGGGGGTGCCGGTCACCCAGCAGGGAGCTGCAGCGTCGGCACGATGCCGAGCGCGTGGAGCTCGGTCTCGGTGAACAGGCGTGAACGGATCAGGAAGCGGACGCCCTCGGGTGCCTCGACGGAGAAGCCGCTCCCCCGGCCCGGGACGACATCCACCGTGAGGTGAGTGTGCTTCCAGTACTCGTACTGCGCCCGCGACATCCAGAACGGCACCGCGTCCGGCACGTCGGGGACGACGAGGGCCCCGAGGAGGACGTCGGCGTCGCTCGTGACGAACTCGTTCGCCGGGTAGCACATGGGGGCGCTCCCGTCGCAGCAGCCACCGGACTGGTGGAACATCAACGGGCCGTGCTGCGCAGTGAGGCGGCGGAGCAGGTCCGCCGCCTCACCGGTCAGCTCGACCCGACTCGGTCGGGTCCCGTCCATCGGCTCAGAAGAAGCCGAGGGCGTCGGGAGAGTACGACACGAGCAGGTTCTTCGTCTGCTGGTAGTGGTCGAGCATCATCTTGTGGTTCTCCCGGCCGATGCCGGACTGCTTGTAGCCCCCGAAGGCCGCGTGGGCCGGGTACTGGTGGTAGCAGTTCGTCCAGACGCGGCCGGCCTTGATGCCCCGGCCCATCCGGTAGGCGCGAGAACCGTCCCGGGTCCACACCCCGGCCCCGAGCCCGTACAGGGTGTCGTTGGCGATCGCGAGCGCGTCCGCCTCGTCGTCGAACCCGGTCAGGGAGACCACGGGACCGAAGATCTCCTCCTGGAAGATCCGCATCGAGTTGCTGCCCTCGAAGACCGTCGGGGTCACGTAGTAGCCGCCGGCCAGGTCACCCTCGAGGACGTTGCGCTCGCCGCCGGTGAGGACCTTCGCACCCTCCTGCCGGCCGATGTCGATGTAGGACAGGATCTTCTCGAGCTGGTCGTTCGAGGCCTGGGCGCCCATGGTCGTCGCGGTGTCGAGCGGGTTGCCCTGGACGATCTTCTCGACGCGGGCGATGGCGTCCGGCACGAAGTCGGCGTAGATGGAGCGCTGGACGAGGGCCCGTGAGGGGCACGTGCAGACCTCGCCCTGGTTGAGCGCGAACATCGTGAAGCCCTCGAGGGCCTTGTCGTAGAAGGCGTCCCGCTCCTGCGCGACGTCCTCGAAGAAGACGTTGGGTGACTTGCCGCCGAGCTCCAGCGTCACGGGGATGATGTTCTGCGAGGCGTACTGCATGATGAGCCGGCCGGTCGTCGTCTCGCCGGTGAACGCGATCTTCGCGATCCGCGGGCTGCTCGCGAGCGGCTTGCCGGCCTCGACGCCGAAGCCGTTGACGACGTTGAGGACGCCGGCCGGGAGCAGGTCGCCGATCAGCTCGACGACCTTGAGGATCGACCACGGCGTCTGCTCGGCCGGCTTCAGCACGACGCAGTTGCCGGCTGCGAGTGCCGGGGCGAGCTTCCAGACCGCCATCAGGATCGGGAAGTTCCAGGGGATGATCTGGCCGACGACGCCGAGTGGCTCGTGGAAGTGGTAGGCGACGGTGTTCTCGTCGATCTCCGAGCTCGAGCCTTCTTGTCCACGAAGGACGCCCGCGAAGTAGCGGAAGTGGTCGACGGCCAGCGGCAGGTCGGCGGCCAGCGTCTCGCGCACGGCCTTGCCGTTCTCCCACGTCTCGGCCACGGCGAGCATCTCGAGGTTCTGCTCGAGACGGTCGGCGATGCGGTTGAGGATGAGCGAGCGTTCGCCGAGGGCGGTCCGGCCCCAGGCGGGGGCCGCCGCGTGCGCGGCGTCGAGGGCTGCCTCGATGTCCTCCTCGGTGCCGCGCCCCACCTCACAGAACGCGCGTCCCGTCACGGGTGAGATGTTCTCGAAGTACTCGCCCTTCTTCGGCTCGACCCAGTTGCCGCCGATGAAGTGGCCATAGCGGGGCTCGACCGTGACGAGCGACTCCGGCGATCCGGGCGGGGCATAGATGGTCATGAGGTTCTCCCAACGTCCTTGGTGGTTCCCGGACAGGGTCATCACTGACCGGTGCCGGGCATTGGCGAGACGCTAGGCACGCCGACGTTGCATCCACGTTGCATCGAGTTTCGGCCGTTTCCTTGCCCCCAGCGGTCGCGTGGGGTCCAATCGACCTCATGGCAGTGCGGCCGCACCGTGACGCCGGGGTCCGGGCCCAGGTGGCTGACTCCTGGGTGCGGTCCGCTGCGGCCGGCGTGCACGCCGACACCGTCGACGCCCCGATCACCCTGCCCGCCGACGCCCTGCACGACCACCGCGAGGCGCACCCGCTCGCGAGCGTGTTCCCGGTCCTCGATGACGTGCTGGGCCAAGCGGCCCGCGACTGCGACGCCATCATGGCCGTCTCCGACGCCGCCGGCCAGCTGCTCTGGGTCTGCGGCACCCCCAGCGTCCTGCGCCGGGCCGAGGCCATCGGCTTCGTCGAGGGGTCCAACTGGGACGAGCGCGTCGCCGGCACCAACGCTCCGGGCATGGCGCTGCGGCTCGACGCGCCGGTCAACATCATCGGCGCCGAGCACTTCCGACGCTCCGTGCAGCGCTGGAGCTGCGCGGCCACACCGATCCACGACCCGAGCGACCAGTCCCTCCTGGGCGTCCTCGACATCACCTGCGCAGACGCGCTCGTCGTCCCCCAGACGATGGCGATGGTGCGGGCGGCCGCCCGGATGGCCGAGGCGGAGCTCGCCCGCGAGCTGCTCGTCCGCTCACGAGCCGGCGCGGCAGGCACCGAGCCGCGCCGTGGGGGTCTCGGTGCCACGCTCGAGGGGCTGGGCCGGGACGAGGCGCTGCTGCGGATCGACGACGGCCGGGGGCGTCGCACCACGCTGCGCCTGAGCCGCCGGCACAGCGAGATCCTCCTGCTCCTCGCCGCCGCCCCCCGTGGCCTGTCCGGCGACGAGCTCGCCGTCCTGCTCTACGAGGAGGACATCAGCCCGTCGACGCTTCGGGTGGAGCTGGGCCGCCTGCGTGCCCTGCTCGGCGACGACCTGCTCGCCTCCCGGCCCTACCGGCTCGTCGCGGACGTGTCCGCGGACTGGCTCGCCGTCGAGTCCCACCTCGCGGCCGGTTCCGTGGGACTCGCGCTGCGCGCCTACCGCGGCCCGCTGCTGCCCAGGTCGGCTGCTCCCGGCATCGCCCGGCTCCGCGACGCGCTCGCCGCCTCACTCCGTCGAGCGGTCCTGGCCAGCCGTGAAGCCGACCTCATGTCCACCTGGACCCGGTCGTCCTGGGGGGCCGACGACTACGAGATGTGGCAGGCGCAGCTGGGCGCTCTGGGGGCGAGATCCCCGCTGCGTCCCCTCGTCACTGCACAGCTCGCCCGGCTCGACAGCGAGCTGGGGACGGGCACCCAGCCCAGCGGCATACGCGCGGTTCTCTGAGCTCTCGTCCGCCGCAGCGCCGCTCCTCCGAATCCGCCAAAGGGCTGGTCAGGCACGCATCTGTGCGCGCATGCTGGGTAGAGGTCAGCGCACCGCACACCAGGGAGTCAACATGTTCGGTCGATCAGCAGCCATGCCCCAGCCGCTCGACACCGTCCCGGACGGAATGCCGGTCCTCTCCCGCGGACGTCACCGCAACCCCCGCAAGGGCGCCTGCTTCATGGAGATGGCCTCCTACCTCGCCGGGGAGCGCTGGAGCGACCATCCCAGGTGCACCCACCCTGTCCTCGCGTCGATGGCCCGGTGCGTCAACGACGCCCTCGGCGATGTGCGGCGCCAGGAGCTCGCCGTGATGATCCCCGAGGTCGTCGGGCTGAACCCCAGTGACCGGAGGGTCGCGCCCACGCTGATGCGTCGCGCCGCCCTGGTGGCGCTGCCCATCGCGTCGGCGGAGCGCCAGAACGTCATGGCCCTCGCCGTCATGGGCGCCGAGCGTCACCTCAACGACATCGCCGGCCGCAGCCCCGAGGAGCTGACGCCGGAGGCCGCGGCCGCCCTCGCATACGTGCCGGGCGCGGAGCGGTGGGCTCGTGACTTCGTCCGCCGAGTCGGCACCCGTGACCTGCGCGCCGACGCCGCCGCCAAGGTCGTCTCGCTGGCCGTCAACGGCATCGCCCGCGCGTGCGCCGACGACCCGTCGGCCGAGCTCGTCAGGCTGCTCCGTCAGAGCATCGACGAGACCAAGGCGATCGCCGCCGAGACCTCGAGGCCGGCCACCGCACGGACCCCTGCGGCCGCACCGGTCGCCGCTGCTCGTCAGACGAGGCCCGCGCAGGTCGAGCGCAGCGCCTGACCCGGCCTGATCACTGCCGACTCCTCTGGCGTGAGGTCGCGCCCTGCGACGCGGCAGCCGGCGCGCACCCAGTCGTCGGGGTGCACGTCGATCTCCGTGCGGGTGCCGTTCTCGAAGAGCACACGCAGGGTGCCGCTGTCTGCTGAGAAGGAGATCAGGCCCCACATCGTCATCCCCGTGACGGGCCTGCCGTAGGGGCGCAGCGTCGCGGCATCCCACAGCATGACGTCACCGTCGGAGCCCAGACTCGCGATGAGCTGCCCGTTCGGGCTGGTCTCCAGGTCGATGACGAAGCCCCCGACGACGAGCCGGGCGGGAGCTCGGTCTGCCAGCGTCACCGCATCGAGGAAGTGGATGCGGCCGCCACGCGTGCCGACGGCCAAGGTCCGACCATCGACGGTCCAGGCGAACGACGTTGCCGGGTCACCGAGCTGTCGCGTCGTCCCCACCCGTCCGTCTCGCATGTCGACGAGGTGCAGGCCGTCGTCCCGGCTCACCACGCCCCAGCGACCGTCGCGCGAGATCGTCACGAGGGTCAACCCGTCGAACCACTGCAGCTCCGGCTGGCGAGCCGACTCCCAGAGCAGCGCTCCACTCGCGAGGTCCATCACGGCCCAGCCCCACCGGCCGTTGAGGAGTGCCGTGGCGCCGAAAGGAGCCACGGCGATGCTGTAGACCGGCCACGGGGTGGGCCAGGTCGAGGTGCGCTGGCCCGTGGCCACGTCCCAGGCGAGCAGCACGCCGCGGTCGCCCGGCCCCATGTCGACGATGAACTCGACGGAGCCGTAGGCGGTCCGGCCGTCCGGGCTGATCGCCGTTGCGGCGACCTGGCAGTCGCCGGGACACTCGCTGAGCGGCAGCTCCCCGAACAGGTCCTTCCCCGTGGTGACGTCGACGAGGTGGGCTGGGTTCCACCGGTCCGCGTGGCTCCCGATCCCGACCGCGACGTCCCCCACGGCCTGACCGACGTTGAAGTTCTTCGGTGCCGGGACGGGACGTGGGCGGATCGTGCCCCGAGTCCCCGAGAGGTCGAACACGACCGTCGTCCCATCCCGCCCCGCTGTCCAGATCAGGTCGTGCGACGCCCCGGCCACCCTCGCCTGCATGACCGAGCCCTTGTGCCCGACGAACGTGCGCCGCACTGCACCGGTGCGCGCATCCCGAGTCTCCACCCGGTTCTCCACGCTGACGACGAGCTGCGTGCCATCAGCAGTGAAGCTGACCCAGGGAGCGAAGCCGTCCACGGTCACCGACCCACCCGCTGGTCGCAGGTCCCGGGTGGACCTCAGCGGCGTCAGCGCCATGGTGTTGTCTGCCTTGTTCTCGACGAGGACCACAGCCCGGCCGGTGCCGGGGTGCCCGAAGACGAAGCCATCGATGCGCTGTCCCCCATCGGTGGGCCGGGTCCGGTCGATGACGAGCGTCTGGTCACCCTCGACGTCAACCGCGAACCGGCCACCACCGAGCTCCCGGGCCTCGCTGATGAACGGCAGCCGGTCAGGGAACACGTGCGCCTTGAGTATGGCGCCGCTGTCCGCGTCGAGCTCGAGCCACTGGGTGGCGCCCACCACCGCCAGCGTCGACGCGTCGAGCCAGACGACGCCGTCGGCCATGTCCTCCAAGGCCCCCTCGGGACTCTCTGCACCGAGGTCCTCGAGGCTCTTGCTCCACCGCAACGCGCCGTCGACGGCCGAGCGCAGCTCGAGGACCTGGCCGGGCCCGAAGTGCTGGACGGCCACCCGCTCGCCCCCCGGCGAGACGGTGGGCATGTGGAACTGGGGGCCACCGGAGTCCACCTGCCACCGCAGCTCGCCACTGTCGGCGTCGTACGCATAGAGCGTGGAGCCGTTGTCGGTGAGCAGGACGAGCCGTCCGTCGTCGGAGACGCCCTGCCGGAGGAAGCGGCCCTCGATCCGCTTGCGGAGCACAATCTCGGGCGACCGGGACAGCAGCGTGAGGAGCGCGCCGTAGGTCTCGGGGCTGCGCTCGATGCGCACGGACTCGAGCGCGGCGAGCATGGCCACGTCGGGGTACTCCTCGTTGAGGGCCGTGGCCGCGAGCCGCTTCGCGTCGGCCGAGATGCTCGCCGCCGTCGCGCGCGCGCTCGAGTCCCGCGCCTCGGCGCTCGACCGCCAGGCCAGCAGGCCCGCGACGAGGGCGACGACCAGCAGGATCGCCGCGCCGGCGAGGAGCGCCCGCAGCCGACGGTTCTGCCGCGCCGTCCGCGCTGCCCGCTCAGCGACGTCGCGCGCCTCGGCCTCCTCCCGAGCGCGTCCGGCTTCGAGGAAGTCGCGCTCGACCGAGGTCACCTCGGTGGGACGTGCCTCGGCGACCTCCAACGCCGAGGACAGTCGCGCCCCCCGCCAGAGGGCTCCCTCCTCGCGCCCCTCGGCGTCCCACTCGTTCGCGGCCAGGGCCAGTCGCCGCTGCACGGCCCGACCCGCCGCGTCCTCGACGAGCCAGCCGCGCAGCCGCGGCCACTCGCGGAAGAGCGCCTCGTGCGCCACCTCCACCGACCCGTCCGAGACGGTGAGCAGGCGTGCATCGGCGAGGTGGTCGACCACCTGACGCTGCTCGCGCGTGGGCAGCGCCTCCAGCTCGGCCAGGGCGACGCGTCGCCGGGTCACCGACGTGCCGTCGCCGGGACCGGTGAGGCGCAGCAGCAGGGTGCGTGCCGCGTCCTGCTGGCGTGCGGTCAGGCCGGCGAAGGACTGCTCGGCAAGGTGGGCGATCGCACCGTTGAGGCCGCCGGACGCGACATACGAGCCGAACGTGAGCACCCGCCCTGACCGCTCGGCCCAGAGCTGGCTCAGGGCGGTGGACAGCAGCGGGAGCAGGCCGGGCTCCGCACCCGCATCGGCGACGATCGCGTCGGCCAGGCCGTCCTCGAGCTCCAGTCCCGCCCGTCTCGCGGGGCGCTCGACGGCGCGGCGGATCTCGTCGCGGGTGGGTGCGCTGACGAGGACGGTCGAGTCGGACAGACGGCTCGCCAGCTCGGGGTGGTCGGTCACGGCGCCCACGTAGTCGGCGCGGACGACGGCCACGACGGTGAGGGTGGAGCGCGGGTCGTCGACGGCGTGGAGCAGGGTCTGGACGAACTCCTCCCGGGCGCCCTCGTCCTCGCTGGCCGTCCACAGCTCCTCGAACTGGTCGATGACGAGGATCGTCCGGGGAAGAGCCTCGGTCGGGACTCCCGAAGCCTCCGAGCGCACGACGCGCTCGAGCAGGTCGCCCAGCGTCATCGACGGCCTGCCGAGGGCGACGGACGCCAGCTCGCGCATCGGCGACGTCCCCGGACGCATGACGAGCATCTCCCAGGTCCCGCTCGAGGGCAGCACGTCCTTGCCGAGCGCGGGCAGCAGGCCCGCCCGCACGGCAGACGACTTGCCCGAACCGGACGCCCCCACGACCGCGAGGAGGCGCGACCCGGCCACGTGTGCGACGAGCTCCGCAACGAGTCGTTCCCGCCCGGCGAACCAGCGCGCGTCCTCCTCGCGGTACGGCTCGAGACCCGGCCACGGGCACGTGTCGGCCTCTGCGTCCCCGTCCAGGGACGTCTCGGCGAGCACCTCGATCCCGTCGCTGAGCGAGGCCCGTGCCGACACGAGGTTCTCCCGCGAGGCCGTCGCGAGGGCCATCGCGGACTCCACCTGATGGGTGGCCGCACGGCGCGCGAAGTCGACGACCGCGTCATGGGCAGCGCCCGGCCACGCAGCTCCCCCGGCGACGGTGGCCTCCACAGCGGAGTCGACCTGGGCCGCGGACACGTACTGACCCGCCAAGGCACGAATCGCGCCCTCGGACAGAGGGTGCAGATCGAGGACCAGGTCCGCGCCGGCTGCGGGCTCGGAGGGCCCCGCCAACCGCACGAGCAGCCCGTGCGCCGGAGGCTCAGCCACGCTGTGGTCGGCCACCACCAGCGCGAGCGAGCCCAGCGGCATACGGCCCTCGTCCGCCGAGGAACCCCCCACGAAGCGCACGGGTGCGCCCGACCGGGCCACCTCCCGAGCCAGCTCGGCGGCGAGCCGCGACGCCCCGGCCCCGACGGGTCCGCGGACGAGGACCGTCCGCGCCCCGCCGGGAACGACCTGGGCCCAGGCAGCCCGCAGCCGCTCGAGCTCGGGCTCGCGGCCGACGAAGGGACTGCCCGCCACCACCCGCAGCTCGGCCGGCAGGGCCGCAGCGGCCGAGCGGCCGCGCAGCTGGGGATCGTGCGCGAGGACCTTGGCGTGGAGCTCCCGCAGCTCCGGGCCGGGATCGACGCCCAGCTCGTCCGCCAACGTCTCGCGGGCACGCTCGAACGCCGCCAGCGCGTCGCCCTGCCGACCACCGCGGTAGAGCGCGAGGACGAGCAGGCACCACAGGCGCTCACGCAACGGATCCTCACCGAGACGTCGTTCCGCCTCGGCGACGACCTCCGCGCCCCGACCCAGGTCCAGCCGTGCGGCGAGCAGGTCGTCGGCGGCGTCGAGGCGCAGCTCCTCGAGCCGACGCGCCTCGGCCCTCGCCCAGGACGCTCCCTCGAACCCGGCATAGGCCGGCCCGCGCCACAGGGCGAGGGCCTCCTCGAGGATCTCCGCCGCCACGGCGTCGCGGCCCTCCCGCATCGCCGTCCGGGCCACCGTGAGCAGGTTGACGAAGCGCTCGGCGTCCACCGCAGTCGAGTCCACGGCCAGCCGGTAGCCGGAGCCCTCGGTCAGGATCGGGCCGGTTCCGTTGGACCGGACGGGATCGAGGGTGTTGCGCAGTCGCGCCACGAACGTCTGCAACGACTTCGCCGCGGACCGCGGCGGGTCCTCGCCCCACAGCGCGTCGATGAGCTCACTGCTCGGGACCATCGAGCCGCGTCGGGCCACGAGGTGGGCGAGCAGCGCCCGCTCCTTGGCGCCCGGCACCTCGACCGGGCCGGCGCCGTTCTCCACGCGCAGCGCCCCGAGCACGCCGAAGTCCATGGGGAAAGAATGAGGCCCCGCATTGTCCGGTGTGAGGGTTTTGCGGTGACCCGACCAAACTGGCACGTCAGGCGAGCCCGGCGGCTGGCGCGAGCCCGGGCCGCCGGACCCCGGGTTCATGCCTCGAGACCGAACAGTCCGCAGTGGAAGGCGGCGTCCTCGGGGGTGGCCGGCCCGGCCTTCCAAAGAACCTCACCGGTCCACAGGTTGCTGACGGTGCGGCCCGCATTCTTGATGACCCAGCCCTCGCCGGGCACGGTCCGGGTGCGCGAGTTGCCGGTCTCGGTGAGGACGCCCGTGACGAAGTCGATGTGCAGGCGCGCCGTGCCGTGGGCGTACTGGACCTCACCCGTGGTGCTCAGGGTCGAGCTGAGCGTGTAGACGATGTTGAAGACGGCGCCGACAACGTCCCCAGTCTCCCGGTCGATCAGCTCGCGCTCGTTGCTCACGTAGCCCTCGACGCCGGCGATGATCTCCGCGCCGCCGGCACACGTGACGAGGACGAAGGGGTCGTGTCCGGTGATGGGCTCGCGCCCCGTTCCCGCCGCGGTGGCGCCCCCGGCCGTGGCAATGGCCGCGCCGGCAAGGAGTGCCGCGGTGGCCACGGTACTGGTGACTCGTCGAGAGTTCATGTCGCTGCCTTCCCTGGTGACCCCGCCTGCCGGGATCTCCCGCTCAGCGTGGCCGGCGGCGGTCGCGGCCCGGTTGCGACGCGGTCGCGGCCGGACGGCAGGAGTGGACGGCAGGCATATCGCAACCGGATCGCAACCCCGTGCCGCCACCGTCGTCGTGGGGCAGCGCGGTGGCACCGTCACCGACCCAAGTGAGCAAGGAGCACGAGATGTTGAAGCGAACCATCGCCTCCGCCGCCGCGGCCGTCGCGCTCGGTGGGGCCGGCCTGCTGGTCGCACCGACGGCCTCCGCCGCTGGTGTCGAGCAGACCAGGGAGACCCTCGACTTCACGATCGAGAACCACCCGTACTTCTCCGGCGTGTGCGGCTTCCCGATCACCGTCCACGTGTGGGGCGAGTTCCTCGTCAACACCTGGTACGACGAGTCCGGCGCCCCGACCCGCGAGATGCGGCTGTTCAACTTCCGCAGCACGTCCGAGGCCAACGGCGTCGTCATCAACGGCAGCACCATGGGTCCGGACATCGCGACGTACCACCCCGATGGCTCCGCCACGATCAAGATCCTCGGCACGGTGCACCGCCGCGTGCCGGGCGCGGGCACCGTCCGCATCCAGTACGGCTTCGGGCTCCTCCTCCGCTCGGCCGACGGGGAGACGGAGGTCTCGATCGTCGAGAACGGGTCCGAGGACCTCGCCCCGCTCTGCGACGCCCTCGCCGGCTGACCCGATCGGTCGCGCCCCCATCCGCCGAACGCCACGTGCTCAGCGTGGCGTTCGGCGCGCCCTGCCGCGTCGGGGACGATGGCCGTATGCCGCTGGGCTCGCTTCCCGGTGCCCGCCGGCGCTCGCTCCGGGCTGGGTGGCGCTCAGCGGCTCCAGCGGATCGGCAGACGCTTCACGCCGCGCTGGAAGTTGGACCGCAGGAGGGCCGGCTCACCGGCGCTCTCGATCCAGGATGTGCGCGTCAGGACCTGGGTGAGGAGGGCCGTCATCTGGACGCGGGCGAGGTGCGCGCCCAGGCAGAAGTGCGGTCCGTGGCCGAAGGCGAGGTGCGCCTTGGCGTTGCGGTCGAGGTCGAGACGGTCCGGGTCGGCGAACACCGTCTCGTCGCGGTTGGCCGAGGCGAAGGAGACGACCACCTTCTCGCCGGCCCTGATCGGCTGGCCGGCCAGCTCGACATCCGTGGTCGCCGTCCGACGGAACGTCATGACGGGGGTCCACCAGCGCAGCAGCTCGTCGACGACGCCGGCGACTCGGGACGGGTCGGTGCGCAGCACGCGTTGCGCGTCGGGGTTCTCGATGAGCGCGATCATGGCGCCCGGCAGGCCGTTGCGGAGCGTCTCGTTGCCGGCGACGGCGAAGAGCCAGAAGAGGTTCTCGAACTCCTCGACCGAGACGTGTCCGTCGCCGCCCGGCGAGTCGTCACGCTGGGCCATGAGGATCGACATGACGTCGTGTCCCGGGTGCGAGCGTTTGCGCTCACCCAGCCCAGCGGCATACGTGTAGAGGTCCGGCATCCCGGCGCGGCTGCGTGGGTCGGGCATCCGCCCGTCCGGACCCGGCGACGGGCGGACCGCCAGGGCTGCTGCCGCCAGGTCTGACCCGCCCGCCCCGGTGAAGGCGGCGCTCGAGGCGTAGTCGGGGTCCTGCCAGCCGATGACGCGGTTCGACCAGTCGAACATGAGCCAGCGGTCCTCCACCTGCACCCCGAGGATGTCGGCGAGCGCCAAGAGCGGCAGGTCGGCTGCGACGTCCTTGGCGAAGTCGCACTCCGCCGGCCCGGCGAGCATCCGGTCCACGACGTGGCTGGCGTGACCGGCGATCTGGTCCTCGAGCAGGCTGATCGCCTTGGGCGTGAAGGACTTTGCGAGCATGCGGCGCAGCCTCGAGTGCTCGGGCGGGTCCATGTTGAGCATCATCCGCCGAACGAACGCCAGGTCCTCCGGCGTGGCCGGGTCGCGGATCTGGGTGCCACCGAGCCAGGACGAGAACGTCCTCGGGTCACGGAGCACGCGCACCACGTCCGGGTGTCGCAGGACGAACCAGTATCCGGGCCCCTCGGGCCAGCCGACCTGCTCAGGCTCCGCCACCCGCACGATGCCGTGCGAGTGGCGCAGCTGCGCGAGCACGGGGTAGGGCACCCCGTTGACGTACGTCGACGGGTCGTGCAGGAGCCGAGTCGCCTCGGCCGTCCCGGACACGTCAGGCCGTGTCAGGCCCGGTCTGCTTGAGGAAGGCGTCGATCCGCGTCGCGAGGTTCACCGGCGCCTCGAACATCGGGTAGTGACCGGCGTTGGCGACCACCTCGAGCCGAGCGTTCGGGAACAGCTGCAGCCAGGTCTGCTCGCACGTCTCCTTCCCGAGCGCGGGATCGTGCTCCCCGACCAGGACGAGGACGGGCACCTCGTTGCCGCGCACGTCCTGGGCGAAGTCCGGGGTGGCCCATGCCTCCAGGACGTTCGCGAACGCCTCCTTCGTGGAGTGCTCGAGCGACCAGTCGGTGACGGCGTTGACGAACACCGGGGTGTTGCGGTTGCCGGTCGTGAAGTCGATGATCCCGTAGCGCTTGTCACGGTCCTCGGCTGCGCCCCAGAAGAGCTCCCGGCCCGCGTCGTCGAACGGCGTGGGCGTGGAGCTCACGGGGGACACCCCGATGAGGGACTCCACCCGCTCGGGGGCGAGGGCGAGCACCTTCTGGATGACGGCGCCGCCCATGGAGTGACCGACGACCGAGAACCGGTCGACGCCGAGCTCGTCGGCCAGGGCGAGCAGGTCGCCGGCCGTCTCGTCGAGCGACTGGTCCCCCGACTCGTTCATCCGCTGCCCGTAGCCGCGGACGTCGGTGAACACCCACGTGAAGGCGTCCCCGTCGAGATAGTCGGGGAAGCTGCCCCACCCATCAGCTGATCCGAACCAGCCGTGGGTGAGCAGGACGGTGCGCGGGCCGGACCCGACGACGCGATGAGCGATCGGCATGACTCTCCTTCGAGCTCCGACAACAGATTCCGTATGCCGCTGAGCCTAGTCCGCGCGTCCGTGCCGTGCCGCTCCTCCCGCCCTCCACGTCGAGTCTGCAGTTCGTGCCGACTCGGTCAGATGAGGCCGGCCGAGGTCAGCCACTCCTTCGCCACGACACTCGCGTCCTTCTTGTCCACGACGACCTGCTTGACCATGTCGGCCAGGGCGGTCGTGTCGAGCTTGGTCGACACGTCGTCGAGCGGGGCCTGGACCGACCCGGCGACGTCGTCGCGGACGAGCGGCACGACGTTGTCGGAGCCGAAGAGCAGCTTCGGGTCCTCGAGGACGACGAAACCATTGGCAGCGATGGACGGGTCGGTGCTGAAGATGTTGGCGGCCTTGACCTGGCCGTTCTTGAGCGCCTCCACGGTGGCCTGGCTGGCGAGCGGGCGGAATTCCTTGGGCTCGAGGTTGTAGACCTTCTTGAGTCCGACCAGGCCCTGCTGACGGGTGCGGAACTCCGGGGGAGCGGCGATGGACAGCTCGTCCTGGTGCGCGACGAGATCCGGGATGGCCTTGAGGGACCACTCGTCGGCGGTCTGCTTGGTGACGACCATGGAGTTCTTGTCCTCCGCCGCGGACTTCGCGAGCACGGTGAGCCCGTCCGGCAGCTTGGTCTTCAGTGTCTCGTAGACCTCGTCCGGGTTGGTGGCGGTGACAGAGGGGTCGTAGTAGTTGGTCAGCGACCCGGTGTACTCGGGCAGGATGTCGACCTCGCCGCCCTCCAACGCCTTGAGGTAGGTCTCGCGGTTGCCGATGTTGAACTGCCGCTGCACGGTGACGCCCTCGGCCTCGAGCGCCTGTGCGTAGATCTCGCCCAGGAGGGCCGACTCGGGGAAGTCGGCGGAGCCGATGGTCACGGATGCCGAGGCACCGGTGCCCGCGCCGGTGCCCGCGCCGGTGCCGGCGGGCTCCTGCGGAGCGAGGGGGTCCTCGGTGCTGCCGCAGGCAGCGAGCGGGAGGATCGCGGCGGCAAGGAGTCCGGCCAGGAGGGTTCGGGTGCGAGGCATCTTGAGTCACTTTCCGTTCGGTGGACCACGGGGCGGGCGCCGCGTGAGGTCAAGCGGTTCGAGTGGCGATGTCGGTAGGTCCAACACGGGTGCGTCGCCCGGAGATTCCCGGGGAGACGACGAATCGCTGGACCAGGGCGAGCAGGCCATCGGTCAGGAGTGCGAGCAGGGCCACGAGCACGGCCCCGGCGACCATCTGGGGCAGGTCCCGGGCTGCCAGTCCGTCGATGAGGTAACGCCCCAGGCCGCCGAGGCTGATGGAGGCGGCGATCGTGGCGGTCGCGATGACCTGGAGGGTGGCCGAGCGCAGTCCGGACAGGAGCAGCGGCATGGCGATGGGGATCTCGACGCGGGTGAGAACCTGGCCCCCGCGCATGCCCATGCCGCGCGCCGCGTCGCGGGCGGCAGGGTCCACGCTCTCGATGCCGGCGTACGTCCCCGACAGCAACGGGGGGATGGCGAGGATGACGAGGACGATGATGCTCGGAACGGTGAAGGCGAGGTTGCTCTGGATGAGCGGTCCGACGAGCATCGAGATGGCGAAGAGCAGGCCGAGGCTCGGGACGGCCCGAAGGGCGTTGGCGCCGGTCACGAGCCAGCGCCCGCGACCGGTGTGACCGACCCAGGCGCCGAGAGGCACGGCGAGGGCCACGGCGATGCCGATCGTCACCAGGGTGTAGAGCAGGTGCTCGCCGAGCCGGGCCGGCACGCCGTCAGGACCCGCCCAGTGGTCGGGGTCCTGCAGCCACGTCATGAGGTCGTCGATCACGGCCGGGCCTCCGCACCGGCTCGCGCCCAGGGGGTGAGCAGTCGCGCGACCCCGTTGATGGCGACGTCGAAGACGACGGCGAGCGCGACGCACGCGATGATGCCGACCCAGACCTCGGTGGCGAAGTTGCGCGCATAGCCGTTGGTGAGGAAGTAGCCGAGCTGGTTGACGCCGATGAGCGACGCGACGCTCACGATGCTGACGTTGCTGACTGCGGCCACGCGCAGACCGGCGGCCAGCACCGGGACGGCGAGCGGCAGGTCGACGGCACGGAACCGGGCGAAGCCGCCATAGCCCATCGCCGTGGCCGCCGCTCGCGTCGAGGGGTCGACGCTGGACAGGGCATCGGCGACGGTGCGCGTGAGCAGCGCGACGGTGTAGATCGTCATGGCGACGATGACGTTGACCGGATCGAGGATCCCGCGCCGGAGGATGCTCGGCAGCAGGATGAAGAGGGCGAGCGACGGGATGGTGTAGAGCAGCCCGGTAGCGCTGAGGAGAGGCCCCTTGAGCCAGGCCTGGCGCGCCGCGAGCCACCCGAGCGGGAGGGCGATGAGCAGCCCGAGCACCAGCGGCACCCCCGCGAGCCACGCGTGCTGCCCTGCGCGGGAGAGGATCTCATTGAGGTGATCGAGTGCCCACGTCACGGGGCCGGCACCCCTTTCTCGTCCCGGCGGGCCTCGATGGCGGGGACGACCTCGGACGCGAGGACGGTGCCGAGGAACCGCCCGTCGCGGTCAGCCACGACCCCGCGGCCGCTGGGCGAGCTGAGGGCCGCGTCGAGCAGGGCCCGCAGGGAGCCGTCGGCGCGGGCGACCGTGCCGCCTCGGTGGAGCAGCGTCGGGTCCAGGGTGGTCGTCACCGCCTCCGCGCGGACCCAGCCGATCGGCTCGCCGTCAGCGCCCAAACACAGCACCCAGGACTGGCCGAGCGCCCTCACCTCCTCGCCGGTCGCACCGAGCCGGGTCGTGGGCTCCGTCCCCAGGGTCAGCTCAGGTGCCGCCTCGAACGCGAGCGCCCGATAGCCCCGGTCGCGACCGACGAACTCGGCGACGAAGTCGTCCGCGGGGTCGGCGAGGAGTCTTGCGGGAGAGTCGAGCTGCGCGAGGATGCCGCCGACGCGGAGCACCGCGACCTGGTCGCCGAGCTTGATGGCCTCGTCGATGTCGTGGGTGACGAAGAGGATCGTCTTGCCGAGCTCTGCCTGGAGCCGCAGGAACTCGTTCTGCAGCTGCTCTCGCACGACGGGGTCGACGGCGGAGAACGGCTCGTCCATCAGCATGACGGGCGGGTCGGCGGCGAGGGCCCTCGCGACGCCGACCCGCTGCTGCTGTCCCCCGGAGAGCTGGGCAGGGTAGCGCCGGGCGAGGGAGGGCTCGAGGCCGACGCGCTCGATGAGGTCCATGGCCCGCGACCGGGCGGTGCGCCGGTCGACACCGAGGAGTCGGGGCACGGTGGCGACGTTGTCGACGACGGTGCGGTGCGGGAAGAGGCCGGCGTGCTGGATGACGTAGCCGATGCTGCGCCGCAGCTCGGCGACGTCGAGCGTTGCGGTGTCACGCCCGTCGATCGAGATCGTCCCGGAGGTGGGCGTGATCATCCGGTTGACCATCCGCAGCATGGTCGTCTTGCCGCACCCCGACGGCCCGACGAGCACCGTGATCCGCCCGGTCGGCGCCTCGAGGGTCAGGTCGTCGACGGCGACGGTGCCGCCGTCGTACCGCTTGGTCACGCGATCAAAGCGGATCATGCCCTCAAACTACCCACCACCCCTGACGCACCCCCGGCAATCGGTGGCGCAACTTCCGGGCCCCGTCACGTGCGATGCTGGCGGAGTGCCGGTCACGGTCGACGACGTCCGCCGCGTGGCGAAGGGGCTGCCGCGCAGCTACGAGGTGCTCGTGCACGACCGGGTGAAGTTCCGGGTCGGCAGCATCGTCTGGCTCGCCTTCAACCGCGAGGAGACCGAGATGGGCTTCGCCTTCCCCAAGGAGGAACGGCAGGCTCTCGTCACCAGCGAGCCCGACGTGTTCCACCTGCCACGGCCGTCGGACCTCCGCTTCAACTGGGTCGAGGCCCGGCTCGACGCCCTCGACGAGGACCGCATGCGCGAGCTGGTCCTCGACGCCTGGCGGATGGTCGTCCCGCGGAAGGTCGCCCAGACCGTCATCGACCGCTGAGGGCACGCCCGGGCGCTCACGGCTCGATCGAGAGCAGGTCGCCCGGGCTGCACTTGAGCACGTCGCAGACCGCCGTGAGGGTGCTGAAGCGGATCGCCTTGGCGCGTTGGTTCTTCAGCACACTGAGGTTGACGACCGAGACGCCCACCTGCTCGGCGAGCGCGGCCAGGGTCATGTCCCGGGCCGCCAGGATCTCGTCGAGGTGGCAGACGATCCGATGCCCGTCCTCCGCCGGCATCAGACCAGTCCGTCGGTGTCGGCTCGTAGCGCCACGCCGTGCCGGAAGGCCTCGGCGATCGCCGCGATGACCAGCACGAGGGCCAGGAAGGCGAGCGGCACCGACAGCTCGAAGACTCGTCTCACACCCTCTCCGAGGGCCTCCGGATCGGCGAGGGTGACGTCGCAGATGGCCTCCACCAGCGGAACGACCAGGGCGGTCGACCCCACGACGACGGCGATGCTCCGGAGACGGCGAACGTTCCTCGGCGTGAACGGCTCGTCCCGCAGGTCGCCGAGCAGGCCGAGCAGCAGCCGGACGACGATCACCACCGCCACGGCGACGAGCGCGCCGGGCAGGCTGACGAGCACGCGCTGGGCCACGGTCGGGTCCGCGATCGCGACGAGCACCGAGGCCGGGTTGTCCACCGTGACCCCGGGGGCGAGCCCGGCCATCGTCACCCGGCCGCTGATCTCGGCGTGGATGGGCTCTCCCGCCAGACCTGCGAGCACCGGGGCGACGATGTCGAGGCCGACCACGACAAGCGCCCCAGCCCAGAGCAGGCCCTTGAGCCCCTTGCGGTCCGTGCTGTCGAAGGACAGCGGGTCTCTGCGGTCGGCGCTCATCGGTCCCCTTCCGGCCGCGGATCTCGCGACCTCCATATCGTTTCTCGATAGTATCGAAAAACGATATGAACGCAAGGCCGGGTCAGATGTCGACGACGCCGCCCCCGCCGTGCACGGCCTGCGCGACGACCGCGCCGATCGGTCCGGACCGTGGCTCGGCCCAGCCCCCGAGCTCCTGGGCGAAGGTGGCGCTGACGATGTCGACGACCAGCGCGCTCCAGAGGCCCGCCCGGACGAGCATCGCGTGGTCACCGCGAGCGACGCGGATCAGAGTCGCGTCATGCCCGTCGGCGAGCAGCCCCTCGACCACCCAGCGCGAGGCGGACAGGGGCGTGATCCGGTCGCGGTCGCCGTGGATGAGGACGGTCTTCTGTCCGTCGCGCGGCACCCGGTCCCCCCGCTCGATCCAGGTCGAGAGCCCGACGACGAGCCTGACGTTGTCCTCGTCGGAGACGGACAATGCGGCCCGTCCCCCCATCGAGTGACCGACCAGACCGATCGACGCGTCCGGGTAGTCGGCCCGGATCTGGGCCAGCGCCCAGCGCGCGTCCTCCACCGGCGAGGCCTCGGCGCCGTTCCATCCCCGGTAGCGGAACCGCAGTCGGGCCACCGCGAGGGGGCCCGGAACCTTGCGCAGCGCCCGGGCGAACGGCACGAGCCGGGCCACGTTGTGGGACCACGGATGGTTCGGCTCACGCCCGTCCACGGCACCCCCGTGCATGACGAGCGCCACCGCCCCGGCACGCGCGGGCCGGGCGTCCCACGCCAAGGAGGCGAGCGGCATACGGCTGGGTGGCGGGCCGGCGTTCACACTCGCGTGCGGTGGAAGTTCTGGAAGGAGCGGGACGCCGTCGGCCCCCGCTGGCCCTGGTAGTGGGAACCGTAGATCCCTGAACCATAAGGGTTCTCAGCCGACGAGCTGAGCCGGAAGAACGCCAGCTGTCCGATCTTCATCCCGGGGTAGAGCATGATCGGGAGCGTCGCCACATTGGACAGCTCGAGCGTCACGTGGCCGGAGAAGCCGGGGTCGACGAAACCCGCGGTCGCGTGGGTCATCAGGCCCAGCCGGCCGAGCGAGGACTTGCCCTCGACCCGCGCCGCGAGGTCGTCGGGGAGGGTCACGGTCTCGAGCGTCGACCCGAGCACGAACTCCCCCGGGTGCAGCACGAAGCCGTCCTCGTCGGCCCCGACCTCGACCAGCCGGGTCAGCTCGGGCTGCTCCTGAGCGGGGTCGATGTAGGGGTACTTGTGGTTGTCGAAGAGCCGGAAGTACTTGTCGAGCCGCACGTCGACGCTCGAGGGCTGGATCATCGCCGGGTCCCACGGGTCGAGCACGACCCGCCCACCGTCGACCTCGGCCCGGATGTCCTTGTCAGAGAGCAGCACGTAGGGAGGCTATCGCGCTCCCTCCCACACGCTGCTGAAGTGCTCGTATGCCGCTGAGCTCGCTCCCAGCGGCAGGCCCGGCCCGATCTCGCAGATCGCATGCACAGAGCCGGCCCAGCGGCATCCGGCCATGGTGTGGTGCCGGACGAACGACTCAGTGTTCGTCCGGCACCACACAGCGTGGAACGGGTGGGGCTCAGCTCCACCAGACGCCGACGTAGTGGTGCCCCTCCGGGATGGGCGGCGCGTCGACGAGCCAGTCCAGGCCGGCTGCCGGTCCCCCGCTCGGGTCGACCTCGGCCTCGAGGAGCAGGGCGTCCACCTCGTCGGGCATGAGCGTCGTGACCACCGCCGCACCGCTGGCATAGGGCCACTCGTCGTCCGGATAGGTGTCGAGCTCGAGCTGGTCGAGCTCGATGCGGACGTCGTGCACATCCGGGTGCCGGCGCAGCGCGACGAGCGCCCGACGGACGTCGTCGAGGAGCAGATCCTCGGAGCGGTCCGGGGCGATCGACCACTCACAGTCGTTGCCGTCGAAGAACTGCTCGAGCGTGACCGCGACCTGAGTCTCGCGGCCACCCCGCTCGCGGACATGCTCGATGAGGGCGGCCTGTTTGGCGAGATCCATGCTGTGGAGGGTCCTTCGATGGAGCGGCACGGTGTCGGCTACACTGACGCCGCGTGCCGCCGTCACCCCCGGTGCAGCGGCTTCGCGAGCGTAGCTCAATGGTAGAGCGCCAGCTTCCCAAGCTGGATACGCGGGTTCGATTCCCGTCGCTCGCTCAGACAAGAAGCCGCAGGTCAGGACTCGTGTCCGGGCCTGCGGCTTCGTCGTTCGTGACCCTCGAAGGGGTCCGCGTGCAACGAACGTGCAATTAGGGGTCGCCGTTGCCCGCGGTGTTGGCCTCCTCGCGGTGGGCTGTGACGAGGGCGTCGAGGCGGTCCGCGAGCTCCCTCGACCTGGACTCGGTCGCGTGCTGGTAGATCAGCGCGGCCCGCATCGTGGAGTGGCCCATCCGGTGCATGAGCTCCCGGGTCGAGGCTCCCGACTGCGCCACGAGGTGGTTGCCCGTGTGCCGCAGGTCGTGGAAGTGGAAGCCTTTCGGGAGGCCGGCCGCGACGAGGGCGTCGGTCCAGCCGACGTTGGCCCGCCAGTTGCCGCGGCGAGGGGTCGCGCCGCGCTCCCCCGTGAAGACCAGCGAGTCGGGTCCGGCTGGCACGCGGGTCAGGTGCTGTCGCAGCTCGTCCGCCAGGACGCTGGGGATCGTCACGATGCGCACGCTGTTGTTCTTCGGAGGCGCTGGCTCGAGGATGCCGCCTCGCTCGATGAGGCTGCGTTGGACGAAGATGAGGCCCGAGTCCAGGTCGACGTCTCGACGTCGGAGGGCGACGAGCTCGCCCCAGCGCATGCTCGTCAGCGCCGCAGTGAGGACGAAGGCCCGATACTGCGAGCCGACCGCGTCGGCCAGCGCGAAGACCTGGGCGACAGTCGCGACGGGTCGCTCGGGTGCGCGCTCCTGGTCGGCCCCTTTGAGACGGCAAGGGTTGCGACTGATCCGGCCATCGTCGACTGCGGTGTTCAGGATGGCCCGGAGCAGGCGGTACGCCTTGGCCGCGGTGACCTCGGAGCGGTCGGAGCGGAGCAGTTCGGCTCGCCACGCACGGATGCGTTCGGTGGTGAGCGCACCGAGGGTGACCGAGCCGAGGAAGGGCCGAATGTGCAGCCGATTGAGGCCTTCGTAGAGGTCTCGGGTTCGAGGGCTCAGCCGGTGCTCACGGATCCACTTGGTGGCGTAGGCGTCGAGTGGCACCCGGCCGAGGTCGGGGTCGAGCCACTCCCCGCGGAGCAGCTCGGACTGCCGAACGGTCAGCCAGGCGTTGGCGTCAGCCTTGGTGCGGAAGGTGCTCGGTGCAGTGCGCCGCAGGCCGTCCATCCCGAGGTAGCTCGCCTGCCAGCGGCCGGAGGGCAGTTGACGCACTGCCCCGAAGTCACGACGCTTTCGGGTCTTGGCCATCAGTCCAGTCGCCCGATGACACGCACGACCGGCTCGACGACACCGGCAGCGACGAACTCGACCAAGGCGGACTCGGGGATGCGGACGTGCCGGCCCACCTTGACGAAGCGGATCCGCCGCTGGGCGATCAGGCGGCGAGGGAATCGGGGCGAGGTGCCGAGCAGTTCGGCTGCCTCGTCGAGCTTCAACAGGCGTTCCATGCTTCCTCCTGGCCGAGTTGTGCCGCCCCGAGAGCGACCGGTTTTGGGTTTGCCGAATTGCTGTCCACAGGTGGTGAGCCGCGTTCTGCCGCGAGGGCTTTCGCTTGCTCGTACTGCACGCGCCACCGCTGGGCTTGCCGGAGCGATTGCGCGATGACGGTGATGTAGTCGCGCTCCGGGACCGGCACGTCCTCCCACACGAAACGGGGCTGCCCGTCCGTGTCGAGGACATCGGCCGCCATCCGGTCCGCGTCCGGGGCGTCGATGCCGGCCTCGGTGAGGACTTCGCGGACGACGGCGGCGCGGTCGGCGCGGTGCTGGCTGAGGGTCTTGCCGGACCACTGCCGAGAGACCAGGACGCGGCGGCCGCCGAGGCCGAGGTGTTCCCGGTCGTGCGCCTTCGACGGGCACTGTCCGGGGATGAGGCCCGGGCCGGCGTCCTTGGGCTGGATCCCATAGCGGAGCCAGTTCGCGCAGGCCGGGGAGCAGGGCAGCCAGCGGACCTCACGGTGGAGCCGGGCGATGTGCCGCTCATACGCGACCGCGGCCGGGTCGACGCCGTCCGGGTCCTCGTCTTCCCGCGGGGTGGCGTAGGTGTCGGCGACGGACTTGGTCAGGTACTTGCACAGGTACCGCACGGCCCGGTCGGAGTCGGGGGTGCCGCCGAGCAGGCCCTTGATGTCTACTTGTGACCCGAGCCGCAGGACGTGCATCGGCTCGGCCTCGTCGTCGAGCTCGTCGAGGGCCTCGTCCCAGGTCGGCAGCGCGGCTCCGGTGTCGGGGTCAAGGTAGCCGCCGAGGTCCTCGTGCCAGCCGGGCAGGTAGTCGTTCTCGTAGAGGACCTGGTCGATGGGTGGCCACCAGATCGCGGCGTAGGTGGCTTTGGCGACGGCCTTGATCGTCGCGCGGGGGATGGCGCCGCGGACGGCGGCGTGCAGGTGCGGGGCGAGGCGGCGTTGGGGTTCGACGGCGGCGAAGTACTGCACCTTGTACCCGGCCGCGCGGCGCAGGTTCTGCCAGAACCGGTCGACCAGGCGCGGGAAGAGCAGCGCGTCGAGCGCGGCACGCCGGTAGTCGTAGCTCTTGGGGTTGCGGGGGACGCCGGTGCCGGGGATGACCTTCCCGTACGAGGGCAGGGTGATCGTCAGGAACATCGAGGGCCGGTAGGTCTTGCCGGTCTTCTCGTCGGTGAACGCCGTGCCGATGGTGCGGTCCTCGACCGGCAGGACGGGCAGGTCCGGGAAGCCGGGAAGGTGCCGGGTCGAGCGCACCCGCCGCGCCTTCTCAACCGGCTCCTTTTCTTCTTCGTCCTGGTCGTCCTCGAGGTCGACGTCCGGATCTTCGTCCTGGTCGGCCGGGTTTTGTCGGGGTGGGTCCTCGGTGAGATGCCAGCCCTCGCGGCACTGCTGCATCCGGACCTGGCGGGCCTTCTCCGCGCAGGAGGGGCAGACCTTCTCCCGCGTCGAGCCGCACGGCAGCGGGATCGTGGTGACGGCACCAGTGAGCCGGTCGGTGACCTTCCGCAGTAGCGGCCGGATGCACACCCCTGCGCTGGAGGCGGCGGCTACGGCCATGTCCGTGGTGACTCCCAGGTCGACGCTCACGCCGCACCCCCAAGCTCCGAAGCAGTCCGTGCAGGCCGGTGGTAGATATGCACGACCCGCGGCGCGGACGGGTCGCGGTACCGGCCCGCCCAGAAGCCGGCTGTCACGCGCAGCCGCTCGGCCTGCTCGGCGCACTGGCGACTGACCGGGCAGGCGTGGCAGGTGCGGGTCATCGCGGCGAGCTGCCCGAGGGTCCAGTCGAACCACTCGCCCGTCCACGGCAGGTCCGGCCGCTGCACGACGCAGGCCGCCGAAGCGATCCACTCGTTTCCCCGAGCCATGGTCACGCCGCCTCAGGTCCGAGGCCACCCGCGTCCGCAGCAGCCGTGGCTGGTCGGGACTGACGGGTGCGCGGCTTGCGCGGAGACCGCGGCTTCCGCCCAGTGGGGAAGTCCTGGACCCGAGCCGATGGGGCGTCCTCGGACGTCTCCACGTCGGCGTGCCGCGAAGCCTCCGGCGCGGGCGGGGCAGCAGCCTCGAAAGGAACGACGCCGTCCTCCACAACGAGCGCCGGGAACGTGGCCGCGGTGTGGCGGACGAGCTCGTCGGGCCAGAAGTCGGCCCGGACCCGGTCAAGGGAGCCGTCCTCCTCGACGACCCACGCCGACCCCGGAGCCGCAGGCGAGAGCCGGTGGGCGGGGGCGAGGGCGGCGGTGCCATCGCCGAGGACCATCCGCGTCTCCTCCGGGGAGCGTAGGCGCAGGGCGATGGTCTGGGTGAACAGGCCCCGCATGCCGACGACCTCCTTGCGCGGGTCCTGCACACAGGCCAGGACGACGACGCCGAGGGCTCGGCCTTGGGTGAGGACCTCCGACAGCAGCCGGGAGGCCTCGCGCTTGGTATCCGCGTCGGCGTAGGCGGTGAGGGCGGCGAGCTCGTCGATGACGAGCACGTGCAGCGGGTCCCCAGGCCGCGGGACATGCAGCCGGGAGACGCCGGCCATCGAGCGTCCGCGTTCCTCGACCACGGCCAGGAGCCGGCGCAACGTCGCGATGGCGTCGGTCGGGGTGATCGCGACGGTGGTGAACAGACGCCGGCCCATCATCACCTCGACACCGCGCTTGAGGTCGACACCCCAGAGCCGGACGAGGTCGGCACGGACAGCGGGAGCGAGGCCACCGCAGACACCCCACAGCATGGAGCCCTTCCCCGAGCCGGAACAGCCGACGACGAGGGTGTGCCTGCCCCTGATTTGAAGCGCCCACGGCGTGCCGTCCTGACGCCGCCCGAGCGTGACGGTGTCGACGCTCAGGTCGTGGCCGAGCGGGCCGGGGACTTCCGCTTCGGCGGGGTGGGCGAGGGCCTCCCGCATCACCAGGTCCACATCAAGCACCGACGGCGTCCACACCTTGACCCGGTAGGATACGGCGGAGAAAGCGGCGGCGAACGCGGGCGCGGCCTTCTCCAGGTCCTCCAGCGTCTGGCCGATCCTCGCCTTGACGCGCAGGGTGAGGGTGTCGCCCTTGGTCAGGACGTCCATCAGGCGGGGGTGGACCCACTCCGAGGCCGTCGAGGTCGTCGAGACGAGCAGCCGGCTGTCGCGTTTCGGGGCCAGGGACCAGGAGCGGCGGCGCACGTTCCGTTGGACCGACAGGCCGCACTCACGGGCGAGCTTGGGCCAGATGCGCCGGGCCCGGTGCCGCCACCCCCACCGACGCGACGGGCCCGCGCAGAAGCACTCGTACCCGACCGGCCAGCCCCAGTCCCACACCGCGGCGACGAGCCCAGGCACGAGCCCGAGGACGACGAGGGCACGGCCCTTCCCCGGGTCCGCGAGCGGGAACGCCAGCAGGGCCGCTACGAGGACGACCCAGAAAACGAACCGGCTGTGACGAGCCATCCAGCGGAACCACAACCGTGCGATGTCGTACCCCGAGGCTGCCGCGGTCTGGGCGAGCCGGGCGGCCCGGGAGCCGACCGAAGCCGACCCCCGAACCCCGACAGCAGGTGCGGCCGACATGGTCAGGCCGCCTTCTGACCCGAACCGGACGAGCCGGAGGACGCCGAGGCGGGCTTGCCCTCGTCGACGAGCCGCTCGGCCCGCCACATCTCCGACAGGCCACCCGCCTTGTTGACCCGCGCCTCGACCGTCAGGCCGACGAACTCGACCGGCGTGAACTCCCCCGTCACCGGACGGTGCGGACAGCCGACCTCGACCAGGGCCGTGGCCATCGACTCGCGCCCGAAGGACGACTGCTTGAAGACGACCTCGACCTGCCACAGCGGCATCCCGGTCGCCTCGTCACGGGCCTGCGTCTCCGAGGGGCGGCGCCGGCCGTCCTTCTCCTCCCACTCCTTGACCTCGTTGACGATGCCCGTCGAGCGCATCGACTGCCGCTTGCTGTCCACCGCGTAGAACGACATGCCACTCCCTCTTTCGTTTAGTGGCCTAAACCCATAGGCCATCGAAACCCCCGAGACTGTTTAGGGGGATAAACGAACCGTAGAGGCTCAGACCTGACGAGTCAAGGGGACTAAACTCACGGCGTGGCGAAGGACGAGTTTGAGCAGGTGCGTGCCGAGCGGGATCCGCTCCGGCAGGCCCAGCGCGCCACCGAGTTGCTTGCCCTCTACCAGCAGCGCGGCGTCGAACTCGCTCGGCTCCGCAAGGAGGCCATCGACCGAGCCGCCCAGGAACTCGGCATGTCATACACCGCCGTCGCCGCGAGGATCGGCCTGTCCAAGGGCCGCATCACTCAGATCCGCCAGACAGCACCACCGGTCGAGCGTGCCTTCTTCGGGGTCGGACCGGTCACCGTCGCGGTCCCGCTTCGCAGAATGGATGGCCGGTCGGCCGGCGTGATCGCCCGTGAGGACGCCGCATCCGCCGAGCAACTCACCGCCCTGCTGACGTCGCTGCAGCTCCAAGTTCAGCAGTTCCACATCCCCACCGATGGCGAGTGGACCCCGAGTGGGGACACCGTCGCGATCTGCGGCCCCAAGTCCTCACATGTGACAGCAGAGGCCATCAACGCCGATCCGCTCCTGACATTCGCGCCGGACGATGACGGCCAATGGACCCTCCGCGACAAGGCCACGGGACAGCACTTCAACTCACCCATGGACGAAGGCTTGACCGACGAGGACCTCGCCTACCTCGGCCGACTGCCCTACCGCGACGGAACGCTCCTAGTTATCGCCGGAATCCACGCCCTCGGCTCACACGGCGCAGTCGAATACCTGGCCAACAATCTGTCTGACGTCTACAAAACCGTTGGGACACAAACGTTCTCGGCCGTCGTGCGCTGCAAGATCGAAGACGGCAAGGTCCTCGAGGCGGAAGCAGTATGGGGCCCGCGAAAGCACCCGTGACGATCACCGCGGCAACACGGAAGGGCAGCGGTCGCACCAACCAGGACCGCTACATCATCGGCCCCAACTTCGCGGCGGTCCTCGACGGAGCATCCAACTTCTCCGAGGAGAACCCTCAGCACGACGGCGGCTGGTACGCCGAGACTCTCGCGGCCAAACTCCGCAAGCTTCTCGCGGCACAGCCAGATGGTGCCCTCCCCGAGATCGTCGGGCGCGCCATCGAAAGCGTCGCCACCGAGCACGATCTCCGATCGAATTCCTCACCGACCAGCACCATCGCCCTAGCCCGCTGGGACGACGAGCAGGCCGAGGTCTACGTCCTCGGCGACAGCACGGTCGCGATCATCCACCCGGACGGAAGAGAGGACGTCTACTCGGACCACAGGCTCGCGTCCATTGGTGAAGATGTACGCCGCGCATACCGAGAACGGCTCGCTGCCGGCAGCGGCTTCGATGATCAGCACCTGCAGCTGCTCGCGTCACTGCAGGCGGAGCAAGCCCGCTGGCGCAATCGCGAGGACGGGTACTGGATCGCCGGCGCAACTTCTGCTGCAGCTTCCCGGGGCATCGTGCAGAGCCTCAAGTGGCCTGACGTCAGTCGAATCGCTATCGCTTCGGACGGAGCCGCAGCGGCAGTTTCGAAGTACCGCCTGTTCCCTTCGTGGGCAGTTCTGGCGGGACTCGATGCGCAGGAAGTCCTGGTTGCCGTCGAGGCTCATGAGTCCCTCGACGGCGATGGCACGGCTTGGCCCCGCAGCAAACGCCACGATGACAAGACACTCCTCTTGCTCGAACGCGCATGAAGCGCAGCGGGTCACGAGACCTGAAGCTCGCAACACTGCAGGTTTGAAGGGGCCCCTAGCCAGCAATGCGCGTGTGACCCTCTAGATTTGGCCGGTGGTAACAATGCGCGAGTCTGGGTGGGCACTCTTCGATCTCATTGTGCGTGAAGCCCCGCAACGTCACGCCAATCCGTGGACGTTCAAGGGCGACGTGCAGGTCTTCGAGCCAGACTTCGACACGCTGGCTCTCCTCCTTGGCGTTCCCGCCCACCTTCAAGCTCCAACGCAATCCGGCATCCCGGCCCTGGCGTTGGATGTCTGGGTCTCCTACGAGATGCGGCGCGCTGGCTTTCACCCCGATCGGGTGTGGCCGCGACCTGAGCCGCCACGCGTGTTGCCCGGCGAAGTGTTCGAGTTCGTCAACAAGCTCCCTGTCGCCGATAGAAAGCGGCTTCAAGCCACCATCAGCACGAAAGGGACCGGAGGGACCGCCTCCGCAAACCTGCTAGGGAAGAACTACGTGAAGCAGGTTGACGTCGTGATGAGTTCGTGGGCAACCGGCCCCGAGCTACTCGTCTCGACGAAGCGTATGGACTCGTCATTCGGCAAGAACGCGGCCAACCGAGTTGAGGAGTCCTACGGGGACGCCAAGAACCTCCGACTCCGGTATCCGCAGGCGGCCTTGGGATTCGTCTTTGCTCTGAGTGCACGGGCGCTTACAGCAGAGCCCGATACCGCCGCTTGGATCGTGGACCTCCTGGGCAAGCTCGGCCGCGAGGATGATGCCTACGACGCCGTCGCGTTGGTCCTGCCGGATCTCACTCCGGAGCAAGAGACTGGCTCGGACGAGGAAGAGCCCGCGGGCCCCCTGGAAGCCGGAACCATTGATGAGTTCCCCGGAGAGGCCGTCGCCTCTCCCTTGGAGGCCGTGTTGGCCCCTCCGACGCTTGAGGCGGAGGCGCGGGCGGCGCTCGGACAGCTACCGCCCGTTCGTCTTCGCCACGAGGAAGTCCCCACAGAACTGGACCCTGGCCGATTCTTCGCCATCATGTGCAACCGCATCCTGGACAACTCTCCCGTGAACTTTCACAAGGAGGCGAGGGCCCTCAGGGCCGAACCGCGACCCTAGCGACCGCGAGTGCGTGAGAGCCGACGATCGTGCAGCGCCGCGCGAGCGGTGCGGATCGCCTGAAGCTCCGCCGCGGGTATGGCGTACTCCCCTTGAAACAGAGCCCCGTCAACCACCTCGACCGCTTCGAAGAGCCGTCCCGCCCCGAGCAGGTCCCGCACTCGACGTCTCACGCTTCGCAGCTCGCCCGACCTCGCGCGAACCAAGGCTGGCGATGGCATTGGCCAACGGTCCGCCTCTCGTGGCTCAAGCTTGAGGATCCCGCCGCCGTACGCGCGCCCGACAACCTCCGCCCCTAGGAGCGTCACCGAGTTCAGTGCCGCGATTGGGAGGTACTGCTTCCCGAGGGCGCGCAACTCCTGAGACAGGTACACACCGTGCACGGAGTTCAGATGGTGAGCCCCCGCTCGGTTCTCGCAGAGGCGCGCCGTATCGGCGTTCATATAGGTCAAGAGCAAGTCGGCGGGGGCGAGGTAAGGAACGCGCCACCACGGCGACCGGATACGACACTTGTACCCGACGTGCACTTGGGCCGCCTCCCCCTCGGCGATATAGCGCGCGGCAGACGGAGACGGACTGCCGGCTGGCCTAAAGAGCCAGGTCGGGGCCCCTTCTCCATCCAACGCGTCAAGGTTCTTGGTGCTGAGTGACAACGCCCGAAGGTGCCGGCTACCCGGGGGCGAAAGGCGGAGCAACTCCCGCCCGGGCAACTTCAGCCGCGCGGCTTCCGCTCCCGTGAGGGCGAAGTACCGGTTCGCTCCTGTGACCATGCCGAGCGTTGTGTCGCCCCACACCTCCAGATCGACGAAGCCAGGGGCGGCAAGGACCTTGCGATACGCAGCTTCCCCAAGGTCGCTCAGGTGCAGACTGGACCACCGCTCCCCTACTCGGGGTGCCCACCTCGTTACATCTGAGTCATCGAGGTCGGCGAGAGCCGCACCATTGCGTGCCTGCAGGAGTTCGCAATGGTCGGTCGGGCCCTCACCCTTCCCTTCGGCAAGAACAAGCACAACCTCTTCGAGGACTCCCGGGAAGATGCGCTCGGTGAACAGCACAAGCCGCACCCGGCTGAAGGACCTCATCAAGAACTCTCGAACAGGCGCGGCGTAGTTCACACTCAAGAGCTCCGCCGGGAGGACGAGCCCGAGACGCCCCCCGTCCTTGACGAACAGCGCAGCGTGGACCGTGAACGCCGCCCAGCTGCTGGCCAGGTTCGTGAGCTTCACACCGGCCCGCAGGGCGGCACGGCGCGACGCTGCCCTCGAATCTCCGGAGAAGCTCTGGTACCGCACGTACGGCGGGTTTCCGATAACCGCGTCATACGCCGCCCGAGGCACCTCCTTGAAGAAGTCGCCGACGCTGATCTGTGCGGCGAGCCCCTCGTGAGCGAGCAGCGCCAGCGCGTTGCTCGCGGACGCCTCATGCAGCTCGGCTCCATGCAGTGACATGAGCTCGGGCTTCGCTCCAAGCGTCACGAGATGACGGCCAGCCTCTAGGAGGAAGGCGGCCTCTCCACACGAGGGCTCGAGCACCGAATCATCAGCGGAGCGAACAGCCCACTGCGTCACGTAGCGGGCGACCGCCTCTGGAGTGAAGAACGCCCCCCTGGCCTTGCGCTGCGCCGGACTGTCGGGAGCAAGGGAGGCGGTCACGGCTTCATACTCTCGCACCCCACCGACAACGCCGAGCCAACCCGCTGGCGAGCCGCCAGATCGCCCAGTCGGTTCTGCTGGATAAGGCTCTATGAGATCAAGGGCGCGGCTCCGCCGCGCCAACCGGCCGTATCAGACCGGCTCACGGTAGGGACCCCCGCGCTCCGGCGCTGGCGCGCCTACGCGCACCCCCACCGCTCACCGCCTGCGCCAGCCGGGAACCAGGGAGCGCGCTGCCCACGCCACCAGGCCACTGACCTCCGAGCCGCCGACCCGACGCTTGAGCATCCGCCCGGCTCCGGACCGCATCAAGGGCGCTACGCGTCACTCCGTGATGGCCTACGGCCACCCCTGACCCGGACCTCCGTCAGGCTCTTGTGCTCCGCTATCGGGTCGGTGGCTCATCCTGGCCGAGTATCTGTCCGCAATTGACGGCGGACGTCGAGCTCACCCAAGAAGGGGCGGTCTCCTAATTGAGGCACGCCTCCTTCAGTTCAGGCGTCATTGCCACGGGGAATTTCCATGAGGCGACCCCAGGCCCGTCCGCGTTCGGCCCGTACTTCGTAGAAGGGGTGGACCTAAAAGTCATCGTGGATGCCGTCATTGTCGCAGATAGAGGCTCCCCCACCCATAGCTCCAGCGAATCGGGGCAATCCTTCAGGCGGCTTTCTGGATTGTCTGGGGTGGCCTGAGGTGGCGCTAGTACACCTGCGATCACCACATAGTCTGCGGATCCGTTTCTGGCATCAACAACACCACAGGAACTCAGCGTGGTGCCTAGGGACCCGTATAGAGGCTTCATCAACTGAGCCTGGCTAAGTCCACGGCCGACTTCCGGTTCGCTGTACTTCTGAAGGGGAAACGGGAATCGGGGGTTCGTCGACGCGAAAGAGATATGCGCCGCCTGCAAGATGCTGTTCTTGGTAGCCGTACCGGGCCCGGCATTCGGGGTTCGGGGGTCACAGAGATGTACTGCGTCGACGGTATCCGTCAATCGTATTGGCCGATATGCAGTCACCTTGACAGTCACCTCAAAACCGTCGTTGTCGACGTACCGGCCTTTAACGTCGTACGCCACTTCTCCGGTGAGGGGTGGGGCCAGATAGGCCCGCCCTGCGCTGGCCGAAGGTGTCGACACTTCCGGTTCAACGGCGCCCGGGGCTGTGGTCATGTCCTCCCGGGCAGAAGGGCCGCCAGTGGGACTACCGCCCGCATTCGAACTACCGCACGAGGTGAGCAACATTGAGGTAAGAGCAAGGGCGGCCCAGCACCGCACGCGTATCATGTGCGCGATGCTAGCCGCTGCCCACAAGCGCTGGAGCCAAAACGTTCTTTTTGCAGAGCCCCGGCACCGCCGCGGAATCGCCCGCCCGGAAGACTCGCAGTAGCGGCCCCGCCCCCGGAAGTTGAATCCCCTTGATTCGTGGACGAGCAAGGTAACTGGTGGCCCGCTCAGTCGCTTGACACGCAGTAAGGCAAGCCGAGCGGCTTGGACAAGCGATAGCGGAACAAGCGGCAGCCTCCGTGCAACCTACGTGCGACATCGAGCCGGTTGAAGGGGAGCGAAGCGGTCGGCAACGGCCACCACTTCGAGCACGACGGAACGCAGCGCAGCCCGCTCGGCGGACTTCCCAAGCTGGATACGCGGGTTCGATTCCCGTCGCTCGCTCGGATGCTCCGCCGCAGGTCAGAGGCCCTTTGTTGGTCCGGACCCGCAGCGGAGCACTTTTCATTCACCGGGGTCGTCCCCGGACGTGCGAGTCAGGCGGCAGACGGGGTTCGGGACTCCGCGCCGCTCTTGATGGCTGCCAGCATGCCGTGCACCTTCTTGCCCATCAACACCGCGCTGGCTGACTCTGCGAGGTTCTGCCACCAGCCGATGTCCTCCTCGAGAACGACCAAGGTCAACGTCGTGCCACCACCCGTGGCTGCGAACAGACAGGTGAAGACCGGACCGTTGCCAACGTCCTTGGTCCGTCCCAGGAGCCGTACCTTCACATGAGCCTTGCTGACGATTCGTTCGTCGGGAACGACCTCCGTGTACGTGCGCTCGATCTGCTCGACGATCATCCCTTTCGCGAACCTGCCCACGATGTGCGCCGTGGTGCCCACACCCTCCGGTGTCATGACGACATCGGTGACGTCGAGCTCGGGCCAGCCTTCGAACAGATGACGCGGGTCTCGGCAGTACTCGAACACGTCATGGACCGATGCGTCGATCAGGATGTCGAAAGTGCGCGTGAAATCAGTCATCCTCGGCCTCCTTCCGGTCGGGCGGAGACGTGTCTCCGCGATCTCCACCACTGGCGCTGCCCGAGCCGCACCAGTGCTGATGTGGCCCTTTCAGGCTGGCCTGGCGGCAGGGAGGGAAACCAGAGCCGAAGGGCCCGGAACCGAGGCTCGCCTCCCGCGGGTCGCGTCCCACCATTGGCCGGTTGCGCGCCTACGCTGGCGACTGTGGACTCGCCGGGGAGGCTCCGGAGCGCGACGCTGGCTCTCGCGCTGCTGACCCTCGCCTCCTGCACGAACGCCGACAACACACCACGCTCGCCCACCGCTGCCGGCCCGACGGGTTCACCCTCGACGGCGGCCACGAGCACGGCAGCCGCAACGACGACGAGTTCACCCTCCCCCACGTCGAGCGAGTCGCCGGCGACCTTCCCGATGGCTGTGGTCACCGGGCTGACGAACCTCAAGGCCACCGTCACCGTGCAGCAGCTGCGACGCCTGGCCAGGGATGGCGACCTGCTGGTCCCCTGTGGCGTCGAGATCACCAGACCCGACCTCGAGACCCCCGCCAGCTGCGTCGAGGCCGACCAGATCGCGGGTCTCGTCCAGAAGGGGCAGCAGCGGGTCGCGCTCCTGCCGCCCGGCCTCGTGGAGCCGGCCACCAAGGTCCTGTCCATCGGCGGCAAGGGGCCGTTCGGGATGTTCGGCCCCGACCTCTTCGGCGACCGGCAGGCCAGAGCGATGGACTATCCCATCCTCGCCACGACGAGACCGGGGGCCGGGCTGGAAGCGAGCTGGACGGCATACGACTCGTCTGAGATCTGGACCCTGACCAACGTGGGGAGCCTCTGCTCCGATCGGGGGGCCGCCATCCAGGCGGTGTCCCGGGGCGGGGAGTGGGACTGGGTGTTCGACGGCGGGACCGCGCGCTATGCCGGCCCAGCCGTCGTCGACCCGCCGAACCGAGAGCCCTACCGCTCGGTGCAACCCGTCGACTCGGGCAACGACGGAGCGACGGCGCAGGTGCTCAAGCGGTCTGACGTCGCGATCGCCGACCACGAGTGCCCGGTCGTCCCGGACCGCACCTGGGAGCCCCAGCTCGGCACGACCGCCGTCTTCAGCGTTCCCGAGGCGGTCCTACCGCGGTGGCGCGACAAGCTCGGCCTCGACGTCGTCTACCTCGCCGCGAACCACATGAGCGACAAGGGGGTCGACGGCATCCGCTCCACCTTGCGCCTCATCGACAAGTACGGGATCCCGCGCACCGGCCTGGGGATGGACCTCGACGAGGCCCTCGAGCCGGCGTACGTGGAGGTTGCCGGCGTGAAGGTCGGGTTCGTCGCGTTCAACGACGTGGGCGGGGTCGTCGCGGCCGACGCCGACACGGCCGGCGTCGCATGGATCACCGAGAAGAACATCCGCACCGCCGTTCGGCGAGCCCAGCGAGGCGGCGCCGAACTCGTGGTCTGCAACCCGCAGTGGTGGGGTGGGGCCGAGTACCACGACGACCTCTGGCCCACCCAGCAGAAGCAGCTGCGGTGGTTCGAGCAGGCCGGCTGCGACCACGTCATCGGCTCAGGCACCCACGTCGCCGGGCCGCTCCTGCTCCGCTCCCACGGAGATGAGGTCAGCGCGACCCTCGCGAGCCCGGGCAACTACCTCTTCGGACAGGGCTGGTGGCAGGAGACGCAGGAGGGCCTCATCCTCGACATGACCTTCCGTGGCACGGCCCTGGTCAACGTCCGGCTTCGACCGACCGTGATGATCCGCCAGGCCCGACCGGCGCTGCTCGACCCGCAGGGCGACGGGCGCTACGTGCTGGAGCGCACCTTCCGCTACTCAGACCTCAACTACGGCCGCTGACAACCTCAGCGAGCGCCCGGCGCGTCAACCGTGGGAAGGTAAGGACCCCTATGCCCGTTTTGGCCCGATTCCAAGGTTCACCATGACTCCCTCCACGAAGCGAACGACCCGTGCCGCCAGCGTCACCGCTGCCGCCCTGCTCCTGCCCGCCATGGCCGCGTTCGGCTCGCCCGCGGCCGCACACCCCCAGGGCGCGGAGCCCGGCGTGACCGTCGCCGCCACTCCGACCGACTCCCCTCCCTCCGCCCCGCCGAGGACCACGCACTCGAGCCACCCCTTGGTGGACGCGCAGACCGTGCCCGGCGTCGCAGCCCTCGATTCCGCCGACGCTGCCGAGGCGCGCGAGCACGCCAACGGCAAGGCGGTCGAGGTCGTCTCCGCCTCCACCCCCGTCGACCTCCCCGAGCTCGCCGTCGTCGGCGTCACGTGGCGCGCCGGCTCCGCCCCCGGGGCAACGGTCCAGTACCGGACTCTGGACGGATCGACCTGGACGGACTGGAAGGCCCTCGAGGTGGAGGGCGACCACGCCCCCGAGGACAAGGAGGCCAAGCAGGCCGCCGCGAAGCTCGGCGGGACGCGAGCAGGGTCAGCGCCGCTCGTGACGACCGAGTCCGCAGAGATCCAGGTCCGCGTCATCGCCGTCGACGGCGCGTCCCCGGTCGACGCCCAGCTGGCCGTCATCGACCCCGGGACGTCGACCGCCCCGACCTCCTCGGCAAGCCTGGAGGGGTCGGCAACGACCGGCTCCGCGGAGACCGCGGCCGCCGGCAGCCAGCCGACCATCCTGACCCGCGCGCAGTGGGGGGCCGACGAGTCGATCCGTGACCCCTCCGAGCCTGAGTACGGTGCCGTCGACCTCGCCGTCGTCCACCACACCGCCGGCTCGAACCTCTACACCGAGTCCGACGTGCCTGGCATCATCCGCGGCATCTACACGTACCACGTGAAGAGCAACGGCTGGCGCGACATCGGCTACAACTTCCTCGTCGACCGGTTCGGCCGGATCTGGGAGGGCCGCTACGGGGGCACGGACAAGGCCGTCATCGGCGCCCACGCCTACGGGGTCAACTCCTGGTCGATGGGAGCCTCCGTCCTCGGCAACTTCGAGACGGACACGCCCCCACCCGCGGTCGGGACCGCTCTGCGCGACCTGGTTGCCTGGAAGGCCGACCTCCACCGTTTCGACGTGCTCGGGACGACAACCATCGGGGGCGTCACCTACGACAACCTCGCCGGGCACCGCAACATCAACCAGACCGAGTGCCCGGGAGCGAACCTCCACGCCACCCTGCCGACCCTCCGCACCGCCACCGCTGCGCTCTCGCCCACCGCGACCCGCTACTCGGGGGAGAACCGCTACGAGACCGCCGCCAACGCCTCGGCCGCGAGCTTCGCCCCCGGCGCTCCGGTCGCCTACGTCGCCACCGGTGCGAGCTTCCCGGACGCCCTCGCGGGCGGTCCCGCCGGTGGACATCGCGGCGGTCCGGTGCTGCTGACGGCGAAGAGCTCCCTCCCCACCGCCACGCAGGCCGAGCTGCAGCGCCTCCAGCCGGCTGAGGTCGTGATCCTCGGGGGGACGGCAGCCGTCTCCAGCACCGTCGAGGAGCAGCTGGCCACCGTCGCGCCGAAGGTCACCCGCATCTCGGGAGAGGACCGGTACTCGACGGCCGCGGCCGTGTCCGCGCGTACGTTCGACACCAACGTGCCGGTGGCCTATGTCGCGACGGGCGCCAACTTCCCGGACGCCCTCGCGGGGGGACCCGCCGGAGGGTCCCGGGGCGGGCCCCTCCTGTTGACCGCCGCCGACGCCCTGCCCCCCGCCTCCATCGACGAGCTGGCCCGGCTCAAGCCGGCGAGCATCGTCGTCCTGGGTGGCACCAATGCCATCTCGCAGGAGGTCGTGTCGCAGCTGGGGTCGTACTCGACGTCCGTGGTCCGCGTGTCGGGCGCCGACCGCTACGAGACAGCCGCCTGGACCTCGGCCCGGACGTTCTCGGCCGGTGTCCCGGTCGCGTATGTGGCGACGGGCAGCAACTTCCCCGACGCGCTCTCGGGCGGACCCTTGGGCGGGCACCTCGGCGGACCGGTCCTGCTCACCCGCAGGGACGGCCTGCCCAGCGTGACGGCGAACGAGCTCGTCCGCCTGGCGCCGCAGCGGGTGGTCGTGCTCGGCGGCACGAGCGCCGTCTCGACCTCGGTGGCCCAGCGCCTCTACAACTACGAGGTGTCCACGCCCTGACCCAGCCCGTCCGGACTGCCTCTCGAACGCCCCGATCGCCCGCTGATCGGGGCGTTCGCCTGTCAGCGACCATGTCCGTCGGACACCATGGTTCGGAGACAGGAGGAGGCACCATGGCCCATCCCACATGGCGCGGCGTGACGATCTGCCCGTGCATGAAGGCGCCGCTCGACGAGCTCGCGCGAGCCTCCGGCAAGGACATCCTCGTCGCGCCCATCACCGGCTTCGGCTCGTACCAGGTCGGTCAGACGGCTTCGGCCGGCACGGGATCCGGCGGTGGACACGTCGATCTGGCACTGCGCGGCCTCACCGCCCAGCAGAAGCTGCGGCTCGAGGGGCTCGCCCGGCGGATCGGCTTCTACGCCGACATCCGTGAGCCGACGTGGTGGTCGCCGACCCGCAAGCGCTGGCTCCAGCAGAGCTGGTCGTCCCACCTGCACATGGTCCTCAAGGACTGCCGGCACCTGTCTCCCGAGGCCAGGGCGCAGCTGCGCGAGTGGTTCGCCGGCGAGAACGGCCTCGCCGGTGACGACCCGGACGACGGAGACCGCACCTACCTGCGGCAGACGTGGAAGCAGTACCGCAGCTCGCAGCAGGGGGTGCAGCCGCCCCCGTCCCAGCCGTCCATCACCGTCGCGAACCTCAGGCACGGCCGCCGGAACGGCGACGTCAAGCGCTACCAGGCCGCAGTGTGGCGGCGACTGGCGGGGGCGATGCGCACCAGGATCCTGACGAGGAACCGGCTCAAGGAGACCCAGATAGCCGACGGCTTCTACGGCGACGTCACGGTGGAGATGACCAAGGCTCTCTACGCTCAGATCGCGGCCAAGGAACCCAAGGGCGGCTGGCCGATCTGGGCCGAGCCGGGACCGCGCCTGCTCAAGCGGCTCGGTTTCGTCCCCGTCGGGGCGCGCGACCTGGACGACCCCCACGACGAGTTCGGCGAGCCCGATTCGGTCTCCGACCCGGTGTCCGCTAACATCGACCCGCATCCTGCGGGTGTAGTTCAGTAGCAGAACACCTCCCTTCCCGGGAGGAGACGTGAGTGCGATTCTTGCCGCCCGCTCCAACGAGTCAGAGGGCCCGGTCAGGTGACCGGGCCCTCTGTCGTTGCCAGCCGCCCACCAAGCTGTCCGTATGCCGCTGAGCCGGCCCAGCGGCATACGTCCGCTCGGGCGGGGGGCTGGGTCAACTCGCCAAGCGCGCGGCCCGGAGGCGTCGCAGCGTCTCGTCCAACTCGGTGAGCTCGGCGGCGCTGAAGGTGCACAGGATGCGCCGAAGGTTCTCGTCATGGACGGACACGGCCCTCTCGAGCACGGACTGGCCCTCGGCGGTCAAGGCCGCGTAGACGACCCTGCGGTCGTTGGCGCAGGGAACCCGCTCGACGAGGCCGGCGCCCACCATGCGGTCGACCATCCGGGTGACGCCGCCGCCGGTGAGGGCGACCTGCTCCGCGAGCGACCCCATCGGGGCCAGGCCCGCCTCGGACCGGGAGATGCGCAGCATGACCTCGAACCACGTGTGCGGCACGCCGACCTGCTCCTCGAGGGAGTCGCCCAGCTGCTTCTCCAAGGAGTTGTACGCCTCCATCAGGAGGCCGAAGGTGGAGACCAGGTCGTGGTCAGTGGTTGCGATGCTCATGCAGATAGTTTAACACGCAACTATTTGACAACTGGCCAGATGAAGCGCAGGATAGTTGACGACTCAACAATATCTCTGGAAGGGGATCGACATGCACGTCGCCATCATCGGTTCGGGCAACGTCGGCGGAGCGCTCGCAGGAGCTGCCGTCGCCGCAGGCCACACCGTCACCCTCGCCTCCGCCGACGGCTCGCACGCAGCCGAGGTCGCCGGCAAGACCGGGGCCACCGCCGCGGCCAGCAACGCGGAGGCCGTCCGCGACGCCGAGATCGTCGTCCTCGCCATTCCCGGCCTCGCCGTCCCGGCGGTCGCGGACGAGCTGGGCGAGGCGCTTCGGGGCAAGGTCGTCATCGACTCGACGAACCCGCTCAACGAGAGCTTCACCGACACGTTCACGAGTGAGCGGTCCGCCGCCGAGGAGCTGCAGGAGCGCGTCCCGGGCGTGCCCGTCGTCAAGGCCTTCAACACGATCTTCGCGGGCCGGCACTCGAACCCGACCGAGGGCGGTCAGCCCCTCGATGCCTTCATCGCCGGCGACGACAAGGTCGCCAAGGACAAGGCGGCAGAGCTCGCCCGGTCCCTCGGCTACCGCGTCATCGATGCCGGTGACCTCCGGATGGCCCGGGCGCTGGAGGAGATGGCGTTCCTCAACATCTCGCTCAACGCCGGCAACGGATGGACCTGGCAGAGCGGCTGGAAGCTCGTCGGCCCGACCGAAGCCCCGTGATCACGGACTTCGCTCCGGCGCAGGTGGCGTGGGCCGGGTCCGAGGACCCGGCCGCGCCCCTCGTCGTGCTGTTGCACGGCCGCGGTGCGGACGAGCACTCGATCCTGTCCATCGTGCCCCACCTGCCAGTCGGCCCTGCCTATGCCGCGGTGCGTGCTCCGATCGCCGAGGGCGGCGGCTACGCCTGGTTCGCCAATCGCGGCATCGGCCGACCCGTGACCGAGTCCCTGGCCGCGACCATGACCTGGTTCCGCGCCTGGCTCGACGAGGTGGCGCCCGCTGGTCGGCCCGTGGTCCTCGTCGGCTTCAGTGGCGGGGCCGCCTTTGCCGGCGGGCTCCTGCTCGACGAGCCGTCACGCTTCTCCGGAGCGGCGATCCTCTACGGGACCCTGCCATTCGACGCCGGTGTGCCGGTGACGCCGGGCCGGCTCGTTGGAGCGAAGGTCTTCGTTGCCCAAGGGGACCGCGACGTGGTGATCCCCCGCGAGCTGCTCGACCGCACCTGGTCCTATGTCACCGGCGAGTCCGGTGCGACCGCCCACACCCGACGAGACCCGGGCGGGCATGGCATCACCGCCGAGACCGCAGTCGAGCTGCGCGACTGGATCGCAGCAGTCGTCGAGCCCTGAGCCCCGCTCGTCGAGTGGCCCCGCTCTCCACAAGACGACCTCGAGTGGCCCCCCTCTCCACATCCGGCTCGGACGAGCCTGTGGAGGACGGGGCCACTCGAGTGGAGGGCGGGCACCGAGCCAGCCCAGCGGCATACGAACCTGTTGACGATGGGGCGACTCGAGTCGGGACCTTCGGCCTTGCTTTTGTTACCCAGCGGTAGCATCATGGAAAGTGACCCGCCAGTAACTTGGCGTGCGCCCGAAGGGCGTCATCTTTCCTGACGAGACCGAGTGGAGGACCCCATGGGCCACTACAAGAGCAACGTACGCGACCTGGAGTTCAACCTCTTCGAGGTCTTCGGCCGGGAGGAGGTGCTGGGGCACGGGCTCTACTCCGACGTCGACGTCGACGCCGCGAAGGACATCCTCCGCGAGATCGCCCGCCTCTCCGAGAACGAGCTGGCCGAGAGCCTGCTCGACTCCGACCGCCACCCGCCCGTCTACGACCCGACCACCCAGTCGGTCACCATGCCCGAGTCGTTCGGGAAGTCGTTCCGGGCCTACGTCGACGGAGACTGGGGCAACCTCGACGTCCCCGCCGAGCTCGGTGGCATGGTGATCCCGCCGTCGCTGCGCTGGGCCACCGCTGAGATGATCTGCGGCGCCAACCCCGCGATCCACATGTACACCGCGAGCTACTCGTTCGCGAACCTCCTCTACCACCTCGGCACCGACGACCAGAAGAAGCTGGCCAAGCACATCGTCGACAACGCCTGGCACACCACGATGGTCCTCACTGAGCCGGACGCCGGCTCGGACGTCGGCGCCGGCCGCACGAAGGCGATCGAGCAGCCCGACGGCACCTGGCACATCGAGGGCGTCAAGCGCTTCATCACCTCGGCCGAGTCGGACCTCGTCGACAACATCGTCCACTTCGTCCTCGCCCGTCCGGAAGGCGCCGGCCCCGGGACCAAGGGCCTCTCGCTCTTCATCGTGCCCAAGTTCCACGTCGACCTCGAGACCGGTGAGCTGGGCGAGCGCAACGGCGCCTACGTCACCAACGTCGAGCACAAGATGGGCCTCAAGGTCAGCACGACCTGCGAGGTGACCTTCGGCGAGAAGGAGCCGGCCGTCGGCATGCTCCTCGGCGGGGTCCACGACGGCATCGCCCAGATGTTCCACGTCATCGAGAACGCGCGCATGTTCGTCGGGACGAAGGCCATCGCGACCCTCTCGACCGGCTACCTCAACGCGCTCGAGTACGCCAAGCAGCGCGTGCAGGGCGCCGACCTGACGCAGATGACCGACAAGACGGCACCACGCGTCACCATCACGCACCACCCCGACGTGCGCCGCTCGCTCATGCTGCAGAAGGCGTACGCAGAGGGCCTGCGTGCGCTCGTCCTGTACACCGCAACCCAGCTCGACACCGTCGCCCAGGCACAGAACGGCAACCGCACCGTCGCGGTGGAGAAGGGCACGGACGCCGACCTGGCGGGGCGGGTCAGCGACCTGCTGCTGCCGATCGTCAAGGGCCTCGGGTCCGAGCGGGCCTGGGTGCTCCTCGGCACCGAGTCCCTCCAGACGCTCGGAGGGTCCGGTTTCCTCCAGGACTACCCGATCGAGCAGTACGTCCGGGACGCCAAGATCGACACCCTCTACGAAGGGACGACGGCCATCCAGGGGCTCGACTTCTTCTTCCGCAAGATCGTCCGCGACAAGGGCCAGGCCCTGCAGCACGTGGCTGGTCAGATCCAGGAGTTCGCCAAGGACCTGGGCGGCTCGCTCGACACCGAGCGGGAACTGCTCGGCAAGGCCCTCGAGGACGTCCAGGCCATCGTCGGTCACATGATCAACGACCTGATGAACAGCGACCCCCGGGTCGGAGGAGAGGTGACCAACCTCTACAAGGTCGGCCAGAACACCTCCCGCCTGCTCCTCGGCGCCGGCGACCTCATCGTCGGCTGGCTGCTGCTGCGCCAGGCCGCCGTGGCCCAGGCCGCCCTCGACGGCGGGGCCACCGGCAAGGACGCCGACTTCTACCGCGGCAAGGTCGCCGCGGCGTCCTTCTACGCCAAGAACGTCCTGCCGAAGCTCGCGGCGGAGCGCGCCATCGCCGAGAGCACCGACAACGACCTCATGGACGTGCCCGAGTCCGCCTTCTGACACCGATCGAGAGAGCAGTTCGCGACACCCCCGTGTCGCGAACTGCTCTTTCGATGTTGGGAGGCGGCTGTCGCGACCTGCTCTTTCGATGTTGGGGCAGGGGAGACGTGGCGGGAAACTCGGTGGCACTGGCCGCGATCGGGTCCCTACCGTCTTTCCATGGAGACCATGCAGCTCGACGTCGAGGACGACGGCCTCACCCGGCAGGCCCACCAGGCCCTCGTGGCCAGCCGTGTGTTCGGCCGGCCTTGGTTCGAGCCACCGTCGTTCGACGAGGTCGTCCTCGACTGGCGCCACGAGGACAAGGCAGAGCCGAAGGAGATCTGGGTCGCCGAGCACCGTGGGCAGGTCACGGGCGTCGCGACGCTCTACCTGCCCAAGGAGGACAACACCTGGCTGGCCTGGTTCGACCTGCACGTGCACCCGGACCACCGGCGCGCCGGCCACGGCTCCGCGCTGATCGACCGCATGGCCGAGCGCGCCCAGGCCGCCGGTCGGCGCTCGCTCCTCACCGAGTTCATGGTCCCGGTCGATGACCCGGCCCACTCCTACCGCCGCTTCGTCGAGCGCCACGGCTACTCGCTCAACCACACCGAGGTGATCCGTCATCTCGACCTCCCGGTCGCGGACGACCGCCTCGACGACCTCGACTCCTCCAGTCGGCCGAGGTGGGAGGGCAACTACGTCCTGCAGACCCACGTCAACGGCGTGCCCCCAGAGCTGCAGCCGTCGCTCTGCGAGGTCATGAGCCAGCTCATCGTCGACGCCCCCACGGGCGACATCGAGTTCGAGCCCGAGTACTTCACCCCGGCCCGCTACGAGGAGCAGCTCGCGCTCGAGCGCCGAATGGGCCGGACCCGGCTGACGACCGTCGCCCTGGGCAGCTCCGGCGACGTCGTCGCCTACACCGACCTCGTACTGCCGGCCGGGGCCCCGAGCACGGTCTTCCAGTGGGGCACCTACGTCCACCGCGAGCACCGCGGTCGTCGGCTCGGGATGGCCGTCAAGGTCGAGAACCTCCGGCATCTCCAGGCGGAGCACCCCGGACGCCGCCGGGTCGTGACCGGCAACGACGGGACGAACTCGTGGATGGTGAGCATCAACGAGGCACTCGGCTTCCGCATCGTCGAGCTGTGCCCCGCCTACCAGCGCAAGCTCGACTGAGACGGCTCAGGACCCCGCCGGCACTGACGGGTGCTGGTCCTCCGACGGCCCGCTGCCGGCGACACGCCGCTTGGGCGCCGTGGCCCCGAGCACCAGCCCGACCCCGGCCCCGAGCACGGCGAAGCCCACGATCGGGGTCACCTCCCCGACGAGGAAGAAGACCGGCCGGTTGCCCAGGACGTCGACACCGACGATCGAGACCATGAGGATCCCGAAGAAGATCAGCAGGGCCGACGGCGCGGCGGCCACGTCCGAGCGCCGGCCGGCGCTCGGACCCACCTGCGTCGCGGTGCGTGGGCCTCGGTCGAAACGGACGAACGCCGCCACGATGACCGCGGTCACGGCGAGGAGCACGGCGAACAGGAGCGGGCGACTGAGCCACCAGCCCCACGAGGCGACGGCCGGCTGGTCGACGCCGACGGTCCACAACGTCAGCAGGACGAGCATGAGCGCCGTGAGGTGCCAGAGGAAGGCGGTCATCGCGAACGGCGCCGCACTCAGCACCGCCCGCCACACGCGAGGGCGACCCAGCACCCGGTTCATCACCGGACGGGCGATGACCGCCAGTCCGCAGATGCCCAGGCCCTGCGCCAGCAGCGCGGCCGTCGGGGGCGCCATGTTGGAGACCGGCTCCCCGGGCAACCCCACCATCGAGGTGGGATAGGGCCCGACCGTGACAGCCACGAACATCCCGGTGTAGCCGACTGCGACCATCAGCCAGCCCACCCGCGGCGTGAGCCGCCCGTCACGCCAGAGGAACCCCAGCTGGTGGAACGCGAGCCACACCAGCGCGAAGTTGAGGTTGCCGACGAACTCCACCGCGGTGAACCGGACCACGTCGACGAGGACAGCGGACCCGATGAGGAGCCCAGCGGCATACGGCCCCCACCGCTCGTGGAACGCGCGCATGAGGGGAGCGAAGGCACACGCCCCGAGGTAGATCCCGACGAACCAGAGCAGCTGCGGCACCGCGACGAGCGCGTCGCGGGCGAACCGACCGACGATCCCCGGACGAGCGGTCAGGCCGGTGACGTGCGCCACCACCCCGATGACCACCCAGACGGCAAGGAAGGCGAGCGACGGGCGGAGGAGGCGCACCGCTCGAGCCCGGAAGAACGCCGCGTAGCGACCCGGCGTCCGCGGCGGCACCCGGCGGTCGAGCGAGTCCAGCGCGTAGGCGTGGGCGACGCCCCCGACGAGGAAGAAGAGCGGCATGACCTGGAGCAGCCACGTGAGTGGCTGGAGGTCCGGCACGACCGTGAGGGCATTGCTGATCTGCCCGGTCGGGGTGAGGCCCACCATGAGCCAGTGCCCGACCACGACGACGAGGAGGGAGCCGGCCCGAAGCGCATCGACCCACCGGTCGCGGTCGGCCGGCGTGGCATCGGCAGCCCGCGCTGCGGAGCCACGCGGAGACGGGGCGGACCGAGTCGTCACCCTCTCATCGAACTACGAAGGCGGGCCGAGCGCGTCAGTTCGCGCTCAACCCGCCCCGGATGATCCCGATGAGGGGTCAGTACCGCTCGTCCCGGCGGTCGATGATCTCGTCGCGACGCTCGACGACCTCGGGGGCGCCTCGATGCTCCGTCACCGTCGTGTGCCTGGTGCGCTGGGCGTTCTGGATGACGCCCATGATCAGGGCGAGAGCGCCGCCGGCCATGAGGATGATCCCGACGACGTCGAGGTTGTAGTTGAGGATGTTCTCGTCGAGCCCGGTGAACGTCAGGATCGCCCCAAGAACCAACAAGGTGATTCCGAGTCCGATTCCCATGTCGTCTCCTTCTCCGTGGCGGGCCACGCGCCCGCCTCGGACCTCACTTACCCGCGACGGCGGAAAATCACACGCACCACACCGGCAGCAAGCGCAATCGCGAGCAAACCGGCCGACACCCAGAGCGCGAGCCCGACCTCGGCCATCAGGCCGTCCTCCGCGTGTCGATAAGCCGCAGCGACCACGGCGGAGCCGATCGGGTCGGCGACGACCTCCGTGGACGCGTCCCGGCCGAGCACGATGGCCCCGGCGAACGCCGCGGCCGCGAGCAGTCCGCCGACGCCGAGCAGGCCCAGGGCCCGGACGCGGCGCCGGGCGAGGATGAGCGCCAGCGCGGCCAGGGCCACGACGATCCACGGCGCGGCCGAGCCCGCCACGGCGCCGACCGCGTAGACCCGACGAGCGGTGGTGAGGTCGTCGACGGAGAAGAGTGCGATGGGGACCTCCGGCGCGAGGTTGAGGCTGCCGCGCACCGGGACGCCGAACCGGTCGAGGAGCCGGTCCACCCCGGTGACCTCGATGGTCAGCGGCATGACGACGTGACCCGTCGAGTCGACCCTCGCCGGGCGCTCGCCCTCCATGACCGCAAGGAACTCGCGATGGGCGCCACGGAGGCCGGATTCCCAGGCCCGCTCGACCTCGGGCTGCTCGAGCACGGTCGTCACGAGCTCGCGCAGAGGCGCCGCGAGCTGTCGGGCGATCGGGTCGGGCACCTTGAGCTGCACCTCGACGGACTCGAGGACGCGCTCGGTCAGGGCCTCGCGAACCTCAGGGGACGAGGCGACGGGCCGCAGCTCCCTGACGAACTGGTCGGTGTCGGTGCCGACCGACGTGACCCAGGCGACGAGGAGAGCCACGGGGAGGAGGATGACGGCGAGCAGTCCGGCGACGCCGGACACGAGGCACCGCACGGTCAGGCTCCTCTCAGGTCGAGGGTCAGGTGTGTCGGTCCGCCCTGGACGAGGGTGAGGGGGATGCCCCAGTCCTGCTGGAAGAGATGGCAGGCCGCGTGCTCCGGAACCACGCCCGTGTCCGGGTCACCGTCGCAGGCGGCCGCCTGCACGGACACGTGGAGGGTGCCGGACCGGATGCCGCTGGCCAGGGTCAGCGTGCGACTCAGCCCCCGCGCCCGGCCGCCTCCGTCGACGAGGAGCCCCTCGGGTGAGGCGGAGACGTCGAGCATGGTCGGGTCACCCCACCGGTCGTCGAGCTTCTGGCCCTTCGGGGGGACGAAGGTGACCGCCAGGCGGACCTGCCCGGGTGCCAGCTCGGTCGGCGGCCGCTGGGTCCGATGGGCCGGCCCGTCGACGCGCTGTGCGGCCTCAGGGAGTGGGATCCGGGTGAGTCGATGGGCCGCCGACTCGACGACGACGAGTCGCGTCTCACCCGTCTCGGGGTCCCGCTCGACGGCCGCATCGCTCGGCTCGGCGAGGTCGCGGGCCAGCGTCGTCACCTCCCCACGGACCGGGTCGTAGCGGCGGATCGCGCCGTTGTAGGTGTCGCTGATGGCGACCGAGCCGTCAGGCAGCTCGGTGACGCCGAGCGGGTGCTGGAGGAGGGCCTGGGCGGCGACCCCGTCGCGGTGGCCGAAGTCGAACAGGCCCGCGCCGACGTGCGTCTCGACGACGAGGTCGCTCCCTGGGCCGTCGGCGCCACCGCGGACCGGCGAGACCGACCTCAGGGCCGACGTCTCCGAGTCGGCGATCCAGACGCGGGCGCCGTCCGCCGCGGTGGACAGGCCGGATGGCTGCGCGAACCACGCCTCGCCGGCTGGACCGTCGCGCAGCCCCTCGTTGGTGGTGCCGCCGACGACGTGGACCACGCCGGCCTCCACGGTGTCACCGGGCGTCCACGCCCAGAGCTGGTGGGTGCCGGCCATGGCGATGAGGAGCCGGTCGCCGAGCCAGGCGAGGTCCCACGGTGTGGACAGGTCCTGGCCGAGGGCCGGCCCTCCCCCGGAGCGCTCCCGCAGCTGGCGGCCGGTCCCGGCCAGCGCGCGAATGGTGCCGTCAGCGAAGCACAGCCCCTTGACCTGGTGGTTCACGGAGTCGGCGATGAGCAGGTCGACGCCGAGGCGGTCGCGCACGGCACGGGTCGCGAGCACCACCCCCTGCGGCTCGTTGAGGGTCTCGTGCCCGCCCCAGCGCGCACGCTCGGTGACGAGGTCCGGGTCGAGATGGACGATCTGGTGGTTGGCCGTGTCGGAGATGACGAAGGAGCCGTCGTCGAGGGCCACGACCTTGCCCGGGAACCGGAGTGCCGTGTCGGCCGGAGGCGGCGGGACGTAGGGGTCGTCGCCGGGCTGGAGGGTGCCCTTGGCGGTGTGCTCCCCGATGAGCTCGCCGACGAGGGCGGCGAGGCCGGGACCGTGGCCCTCGCCCGACATGGAGGCGACGACGTAGCCCTCGGGGTCGACGACGACGAGGGTCGGCCAGGCCCGGGCGGCGTAGGCGCGCCAGGTGACGAGGTCCGGGTCGTCGAGGACGGGATGGTGCACGGCGTAGCGCTCCACGGCAGCCGTGAGGGCGTCGGGGTCGGCCTCGTGCTCGAACTTCGGCGAGTGGACCCCGACGATGGTCAGCGCGTCGGGGTACTGCTGCTCGACGGGCCGCAGCTCGTCGAGCACGTGGAGGCAGTTGACACAACAGAAGGTCCAGAAGTCGAGAACGAGGACGCGACCCCTGAGGTCGGCCAGTGACAGGGCCCGTCCGCCGGTGTTGAGCCAGCCGCGGCCGACGAGCTCGGGCGCTCGGACCCGCACTCGGGCCCGAGCTGACGGCTCGGCGGTCACCGCAGCCGCCGGTCGGCGAGCACGGGGAAGGCCTTGCGCCAGCGGTGCGTCAGGTCCAGGTCGACGTCCACGCTGAGGACCTCCTCGTGGTGCCCCGCCGTCGCGAGGACGGTGCCCGTGGTGTCGACGACCTGCGAGCGGCCGCCCATCTCGTGGCCGGCGTGGGTGCCGGCGGTGTTGCACTGGATGACGACGCACTGGTCCTCGACGGCGCGAGCCTGCCCGAGGAGGGTCCAGTGGGCCACCCGCTTGGCGGGCCAGGCCGCCGGGACGACGAAGGCCTCGGCGCCGCGGTCGAGCAGGGCGCGGTAGAGCTCGGGGAAGCGCAGGTCGTAGCAGGTCGAGAGACCGACTCGCACGGAGCTCGCTGCGCCGGCTGGGCCCGTCGAGCCGGCGCCGCGGACCGGGACGTCGATGACGACGAGGTCGGCGCCGGGGTCGAGCAGCCTGGGCTCGCCCTCGCCGAAGCCGAACCGGTGGATCTTGCGGTAGGTGGCGACGAGCTCGCCTGTGGGCGAGAACACCACGGAGGTGTTCCACAGGCCGTGACCGTTGGCCTCGGTGGGCTCGGCTCGCTCGACGAGGCTCCCGCCGTGCAGCGTGACGCGTGCGTCCTTGGCGGCGGCCGCGAGGGCGCGCGCGATCGGGCCGTCGACCGGCTCGGCGCGCTCGTCCCAGCTGCGGTAGTCGAAGCCGCCCGCGGACCACAGCTCGGGAAGCACGACGAGGTCATGGCCCTCTTGGGCGCGAACGAGGTCGACGACGCGTGCGGTGCGCTCGGCGACGCTCTCGTCGTCGCCGTAGGCGAGCTGGATGAGGGCAACCTTCATGCCCCAACTCTCACACATGGGGCGCCGGGGACGGGCCTCCGGTCAGCCGGCGAGGGCCTCGCGGGAGCGCACCTCGCGGCGCTTGTCGGCCAGCTGGTCGCGCCACTCGGGATCCGACTGGACGAGGTAGACGAGGCCACAGTCCTGAGGGCCGCTCGCGCCGGGGAAGCACAGGGTGCATGGCTCGCCGATGCGGATCGGGCACTTGGGTGTGGGCGTCGCGGCCATGAGGACCTCCTGCACTGAATTCTACGCTGCGTAGTAGTTAACAACGAAATCACTTCCCGTATGCCGCTGAGCTCGCTCCCGGCAACCGGCGGGGTCCCGGCCCTCCCGCACCCCTTCGTCGAGTGGGCAGTTCGTGCCGTCCACCCCCCGATGGAGTGGGCAGGCGATGCGACCCGCTCGGCGGCAGGAGCTGCACCCTCGACCGAGAGGGTCCGGGGAAGGTCAGGGGCGAGGGCTCTCGTCGTGCCGCGCCAGCCTGGCCAGGTGCTCGTTGTAGGCCACCAACTCGGCGTCGCCGTCGCGGTCGGCGTGCCGGTCCCGGCGACGCCCCTCGGCGCGGTCGGCCCGGGACCACTGGAAGGCGACGAGGAGCGCCAGGACGAGTGAGGGCAGCTCGCCGATGGCCCAGGCGACGGCGCCGCCGTTGCGCTGGTCCTCGAGCGGGTCGCCGACCCACGACACGTCGACCGTCGTGAAGAAGTCGGGGGCGAGCAGGGCGGTGCCGCTGATCATGGCGACGCCGAAGAAGGCGTGGAAGGCGATGGTCGCGAAGAGGACGATGAGGCGCAGCGCCGGGCTCCACCGGGGCGGGCCCGGGTCGGTGCCGACGAGCACCCACGCGAAGAGGTAGCCGGCGATGACGAAGTGGGCCGTCATGATCAGGTGCCCGGTGTGCGTCGTCAGCGCAAGGTGGAACAGGTCGGTCCAGTAGAAGACGACGAGGCTCATGAAGAAGAACGCCGCCGCGAAGATCGGGTTGCCCACGACCTTGAGGTAGGGCGAGTGGACCAGGCCGAGGACGAGCTCGCGCGGGCCGAGGGTGCCGTCACGGCGCGCTCGCAGGGTGCGCAGCGCCATCGTCACCGGGGCGCCGAGGACGAGGAAGATCGGCACGACCATCGCCTCGATCATGTGCAGCGTCATGTGCCAGGAGAAGGCGACCCGGCCGTAGATGCCGAGCACCCCGTTGGTCGCCCAGATGAAGACGAGCCAGCCGACGACCCAGCTGACGGTGCGCAGCACGGGCCACCGGTCGCCCCGCCTGGCCAGCCGGACGACGCCGGCGAGGTAGAGCCCGATCGCGAGCAGGGCGGTCGCGAGGAAGAGCCACTCGACGCGCCAGGCGCTCACCCACGACAGCGCGGTCGGGGCGGGCGGCTCGGGGAACCCGGTCAGGGCGAGCGCAGCGCTGGGGTTCGAGACCGTCTCCGGCACGGGCGGCTGGGTCCGGGCCAGGGCCGTGGCGATGCCGAAGGCCAGCCCCATGACGACCATCTCGCCGAGGGCCAGCAGCGTGAAGGCCCGTCCCGAGCGGGCAGCGGTCTCGGCCCGTTCGAGCGCATCGATGGTGACCCGTCGATGCCACCAGCCCGCGAGGCCGAGCACGAGGAGCGCACCGATCTTGAGCAGGACGAGGACGCCATAGGCGCTCGTCAGGTCCTCGAGCCGCTCGAACCGCGTCGAGGCGGCCATGACGCCGGAGACACCCAGGGCGGTGAAGGCCCACAGGGCGACCGTGGAGTAGCGGCGGGCGACGGCTGCGAGTGCGTCGCCGAGAGTGCTGCGCAGGAGGATCAGGGCGAGCAGCCCGCCGGTCCACACCGTGGCGCTGAGCAGGTGAACGGCCAGGGCGTTGACGGCGGTCTCGTGGTCGGCGGATCCCCCGGCGTGGCCCGTCAGGCCGAGGACGGCGACGCCGAACAGCGCGGTGAGCAAGAGCGCGACGGCCACTGACCGAGCGCGAGCGAGCGATGCGAAGGACGCGACGACGAAGGCGGCGGCCGAGGAGATCAGGCCCACGCGAAGGGTCTCGATGGCCCACACCGACCTGAGCAGCTCCGCGGCGAAGAGGGGGTGGTCGAGGGGCAGCCCAGCGGCGTCGGCGAAGGTGAAGACGACGACGACGGCTCCCGCGCTCGCCCAGACGAAGGCGGCCGCCGTCGCGATCCGGAACGCAGCGGCTCGGCGCGGCTCGTCGATGGCGGCCGAGGCCTGACGCGTGGCACCCGGGATCATCGTCGCGGCGAGCAGCAGCGCCCCGACGGTGAGGGCGGCGGCGAGGTCGTGCACGAGACGCACGAGCGGCAGGGCCCAGCGCACCACGGGCCCCGCGTCGGTGAGGCCGGTGGGCGGCGACGACACGGCGCCCCCGAACCAGGCCGCGAGGACGCTCGCGCCGAGTCCGGCCACGATGACGAGCGGGACCGCCACCATCGCCACCATCGCCACCCACGCCGGGGATCGACGCGAGGCGACTTCACGGGCGGCTGAGGGCATGCCTCAAGCCTAAGTAGTCTGGGGGCATGCCTCTGCACCCGGCCGCTCCCGATGACCAAGGCGGCTTGCTCGACGCCTTCGAGCAGGTGGTCCAGGCCATCGTCGACCTGGGCTGGGCCTGCCGCGAAGACGACTTCGAGAAGCCGACCGAATGCCCCGGTTGGACCGTCAAGGACCACATCGTCAAGGTGGTCGCCACGGAGAAGGCCTTCTCGGCACTGCCCCGGGAGCCGCACGGGCCCGCCAACCCCGCGGAGGTGCGCAACCAGTTCAACCGGATGGTGGACCTGGAGCTGGCTGCCCGTCGGACGTGGACCGGTCGCAGCGTCGTCTCCGAGCTCGCCGACTTCCACCAGCACCGGATGTCCCAGCTGCGTTCGCTCGACGTCGACCTCGACACCGAGATCGCCGGCTTCTTCGGGGCCCGCACCACCTTCGGCGACCAGCTCCGCGCCCAGATCGCCGAGACGTGGGTCCACGAGCAGGACGCCCGGACCGCACTGGACCGTCCCGGCGACCTCGACTCCCCCGCTGCGGCAGTCTTCACGGCTGCGATCCTCGACGCGCTGCCCGTGGTCGCCGTCCGCGACGCCGGCATCGAGCCGGGCCACGCGGTCGTCCTCGACGTGACCGGCCCGGTCCTGGCCCGGGGCGGAGCCCGCGTGGTCCAGGGAGCCGACGGCGAACCGGTCGGCGAACAGCTCTTCAGCGGGCAGGACCCGGAGGCCGGCGAGCCCCTCGAGGTCACGACGGTGCAGCTGACCACCGAGGCCCTGACCCGCCGAGCCGCTGGGCGCCGGAGCACCGACCAGACCCACTTCACCGTCCTCGGCGATGAAGCGACGGGCCGCCGCCTGCTGGACGCCCTCGACGTGCTGTCGCCCGCGCCCACCGCCTGAGCGCGGCCCGGCGAGAGGCGCTTGCCAACGTCGGGGGGAGCGCTTACGGTCGACTCGTCGGTGAAGCCAGTGCCGCGTCTTTCGACCCGCTGGAGCACTGTTGCCCGACCCGACCCTCCCCTCGGCCGAGCCTCGTGTGGATGCGCGAACGCGTGAGCTCATCGCCACCGTCCTGTCCTCGTCGAACGCCCACGAGCGTCGTGCCGCCCTCGACGAGGCCGCCCGCCTCCACATGCCCCTGGCGAGGGCCCTCGCCCGCCGCTATGCAGGCCGCGGGCTGGAGTTCGAGGACCTCGAGCAGGTCGCGTTCCTCGCCCTGCTCAAGGCGGTGCACCGGTTCGACCTGGAGCAGGAGACGGAGTTCGGCGCGTACGCCACTCCGACCATCACGGGTGAGCTGCGACGGCACTTCCGGGACCACGGCTGGCTCGTCCGGCCACCGCGCGAGCTGCAGGAGCGACGCCAGCTCGTGGCCGCGGCCCAGGGCCGCCTCACGCAGCGGCTGGGGCGGGAGCCCAGCGAGGCGGAGCTCGCGGAGGACCTCGGGCTCCGCGTCGACCAGGTCCGCGAGGCCCTGGTCGCGGCGGAGAACCTCCGGCCGGCGTCGCTGGACGTCACGGCCGACGACGCCGGACCGACCACGGACCGGCCGCGGCGCCACACCGCCAGACGGGACACCCACGAGCCGCCGGCCGACGACGTCATCGTCGTGCGCCTGGCCATCTCCCGGCTGCCGGCACGGGAGCGCGCCATGGTCGCGTTGCGCTTCGACACCGGTCTGAGCCAGGCGGAGATCGCCGAGGCCATGGGACTGAGCCCCATGCAGGTGAGCCGGACCCTCCGCCGCGTGCTCGGACTGCTTCGCGACGAGCTCGAGTCGGGAGGGGTCGCACCCCGCTGAGGTGGCACGCGGGCCACCTCGGCTCAGCTCCGCTCGGGCGGCCCCTGGTGGCCGTACTGCTGCTCCTGGCCACGGACGACCTGCTCCGCGACGTGCGCGAGCTTCATGTTCAGCTCCTGCGAGGTGCGTCGGAGCACCTCGAACGCCTGCTCGGCACCCATGTGGTGCGCCGCCATGAGCAGCCCCACCGCCTTGCCGATCTCTCGGTTGCTCTGCAGGCCCAGGCGCAGCGTCGCCGCCTCCTCACGGGCTCGGAGGGCCATCAGCGCCACCGAGGCGAAGGAGGCGAGGACGGCTCCCTGGTCCGCGGAGCGCTCGGTGAGCGCACCCGGCTGGTCGGCGAAGAGGTTGAGCGCGCCGACCTTGTCGCCGTCGAGGAAGAGTCGGTAGCCGATGGCCGAGCGCACCGGGGTCTCCGTGATGACCCGCTCGGTGAACCGGGGCCACGGGCTGGTGCCCGCAGTGAGGTCGGCGTCGTGCTGGTAGGCCTCGTCGAGCACGGCGTCGTAGCACGGCCCCTCGCGGACCTCCCGCTCGATCTCGTCCGCCCGGCGGGCGATGTCGTCGGTCGAGGCTGCGGTGACGAAACGCTCGCGCTGCTTGAGCATGATCGACGCGCGCTCGCACCCGTCGACGAGTCGGCACGCAGCATCGACGATCGACTGGTAGACGTCGGACTCGTCCGCGCCCGCGTAGATCAGGCCGGAAAGCCGCACGAAGACGTCACGAGTGCCCTCGTCGCTGGGTTGGTCGTCAGTCATCCCGTGGTCCTCCGATAGTCGTCGCCCTCTACTTCTGCCGGGCGGCACCTCGCTGCGCTCATCCTCGCACGCCCCAGCGCCCACCGGGCCACCGCCACTGAAGTGACGGACCGCCCACCGGAAGGGGCACCCTCGTCGGGCGCGAGCAGGAGCGAGCCCAGCGGCATACGGCAGCCGTATGCCGCTAAGCCGGCACCCGCTCGCTGGGGCCGGTGGAGGGTCGGCGGGCTAGCGCAAGTTGTGCATGTCACGGCGCGACAGGAAGGCCCGCGTGCCGAGCGCCATGAGGAAGGCTGCCGCGCCGGCGAGGACAGCCACCCAGTAGCCGTGGCGCGCCCCGACCCGGTCGATGACGGCTCCCGAGATCGCCGACCCGGCGGCGATGCCGATGATCAGACCGGTGAGCACGAGCGTCATGCCCTCGTTGATCTGGGCCTTCGGGACGATCCGCTCGATGATGTTCATCGTCGTGATCAGGGTCGGCGCCGTGGCCATCCCGGCGACGAGCATGATCGCCGCGAGGATCCAGAGGTTGCCCGCCAGGAGCACGGGCGCCTCGAGGACCATCATCCCGAGCGTGCCGACGATGAGCAGCTTGGTCAGGTTGCGTCCGTGGGACACCTGGCCGAACACGAGGCCGGAGGACGCCGACCCGACGGCGAAGAGCGCGAGGATCGCGCCCGCCACGTTGTGGTGCCCGGCGTGCTCGGCGACGGCGAGCGTGACGACCTCGTTGACGCCGAAGATGGCCCCGGTCATCACCATGATGAACGCGAGCGGGATGAGGCCGGGGTTGTGGTGCGCGTGGCCCGCGGGACGCTCGTGGTGCGGGACGATCGGCGGCTCGGTCGACCGGGCCGAGACGAAGACGAGCACGCCGATGGCGTAGCAGATCGCCGCGAAGAGGAAGCCGGCCTCGGGGAACAACGTCGTCGACAGCCAGATCGCGAGGACGGGACCGATGACGAAGGTGACCTCCTCCATCACCTGCTCGAAGGACATGGCCGTGTGCAGGCTGCGGGGGTCGTGGGCGAAGATGTGCGACCACCGCGCCCGCGCCATCGTGCCGAGGTTGGGAATGACGGCGCAGAGCGGGAAGGTGATGAAGAGCACCCACGACGGCCAGCCCCGCCACGACGCAACCATCGTCAGCACGGCCCAGAAGCCCGACCAGATGAAGAACGGGACGGCGACGCGCCGCTGCCCGTAGCGGTCGACGAGCCGCCCGAGGAGTGGAGCGGCCAGGGCCAGGGCCACGAGGCCCGCCGCCATGACGGCACCGGCCAGCTCGTACGAGCCGCGTCGGGCCGCCACCATCGCCACGGTCGCGACGGCGAACATCGCCCCCGCCGAGCGCGCGGTCATCCCCCCGATGATGAAGGTGCGTGCCCCCGGGACCTCGAACAGAGGACGGTAGGACGAGAGCAAAGCGAGATCCTGTGTTCGGGTGGAGGGCTGGGCTGGGTGGTCGGGTGCTTCAGTCGGTGTGGCGGGTCGGTCGGCCGACACTCATCGGCCCGAGCCATAGTGGCACGCCTCGGCGGCGCGTGCGTCGGCGGCTGACGCCGCGCCCCCGCAACAACTACGCCGAACCGGCGGCGGTCGCACCCTCTCCGCCTCGGGCGGGACCGTGCTTGCGCCGGAGCGACCACATCTGGGGGGACCGTTCGAGCTCGACGGCGACGTCCCAGGGGACGCCGCCGGGCACGGTCTCGCGCCGGAAGGTGCGGACGAGGCGACGGGCGAGCTCGGGGTCCCTGGCGACGCGGCCGGCCAGGGCGTGCGCCTCGGTCTCGACCTCGGCGTCGTCGTGGGCGGACCAGGCCAGCCCGAGCTGGACGGCACGCTCGCCGGAGACCTCCTCGCCGAAGAGGCCCATCGCCGCGGCGGCCTCCCGGCCGGCCACCCGGTTGAGCAGGGTGAAGTGACCCCCGCCGGGATGGATCCCGATCTGGGCGAAGCCGGGCAGCAGCCGCGCCGTCCGCGAGACGATCCGCAGGTCGGTGGCCAGGGCGAGGTTGAGCCCGGCCCCGACCGCGGCGCCGCGCACCGCTGCGATCGTCGGCACGCCGAGGTCGCCGATCGTCGTGAACGCGCGGTAGACGGTCTCGAGGTTGCGGTAGGCCTCGTCCTCGACGGGGTCGAGCCCGGTGTCCGCGAGCACGGCGCGGACGGCGCCCGCGCAGAAGTGCTGGCCGCCCGTGACGACCACCGCACCCACTGTGGCGTCGGCCTCGGCAGCCCGGGCGGCGTCGATGAGCTCCCGGGACATCTCGACCGACAGCGCGTTGCGCCGCTCGGGGGCGGACAGGGTGATCGTCGCGACGGCGTGGGCGACGGCGTACGTCACTTCACTCATGCCTTGCGTGCCTTCACTCATGGGTCTCCTTCGTCTCGGTCGTGACGGCCGCGGTCAGCGCCGGCCGGTGAGGATCAGCGGCCACAACCGGTCGCGTCCCGCGGAGGCGGCGAGCTCGGCGAGCGTCTCGTCCCACTCGTGCACGGATCCGTACTCGCTGCGTCGCACGAGGATCGGCTTGGTCAGCAGGTGCAGCTCGTGCTCGAGCGTGGTGCCGATCGCGCCGAGGACCTGGTGGGCGCCTCGGACGACGACCGAGGCAGCATGTCCGACGCAGGACTTCGCCACCCCGACGGCGAACAGCATGCCCGGGTCCTGCCACTGCGAGGACGCCGCCCGAGCCACCGCGGTGTCCGTCGCCGCGCGGGCCAGGGACGACTCGGTCGCGATGTCGGCCACGAGGTGCTGCACCGCCTGGAACCGGCCGATCGGCCGACCGAACTGCTCCCGCTCACGGGCGTGCGTGAGGACGAGCTCGAGGACCCGCTCCATGGCGCCGCACACCTGCGCCGAGCGGGCCAGCGCGCCCCGGAGGTGGAACTGGTGGCCCACCGAGTCATCGACGACGGGAGCGGACTCGAGGTCAGCGACCTCGAACTGCACCGTGTCACAGGGCTCTCCCGCGAGGTTTCGCCGCTCGGTCAGGCTCACCCGGTCCTGCGGGACGTCCGCGACCCGCCACCGCTCGCCGTCCTCCCACAACGCCACGATAGAGGTGGCGTCCCGGCCGAAGGTCACGTTGAGGGCCCGACCCGACGGGTCCGGCCGGCACACCGTGCGCAGCGCGCCGTCGTTGGGCAGCCCCGCCTCCTCGAGCAGCCAGGCACCGAGCACCCCGTGCTCGACCAGGGGTGCCGGGGCCCCTGCCGCGGCAGCCAGCCCGAGGAGGGCCGCGCCCTCGATCCAGCTCGCACCGCTGCCCCCGCTGGCCTCCGAGGCGGTCAGCCGCGTCAGGCCGAGCTCGTCGAGCTGGGCCCACAGGGCGGGGTCGAACTCGATGTGCTCGGTCGGCGCCGACCGCGTCGACCGGTAGGTCGCGAAGAGGTCGGTCAGCATGCCGACCAGGTCGGGATCGGCCGTCGTCGACACGGCCAGGTGCTCCAGCCCGGCCATCAGCGCATCCCCAGGCCGCGCGCGATGACGCCGCGCAGGATCTCGTTGGTGCCGCCCCGCAGGGTGAACCCCGGGCGCTGGAGGATCGCCGCGTGCAGGAGCGTGTAGAGCTCCTCGTCCTCGATCCAGCCGCTCGCGGTCAGCGTGTCGACGTAGTCGGCGATGTCGCCCTCCGCCGTCGTGCCGAGGACCTTGACCGCCGCCGCGGCCGTGTCGGCCTCGGCGTGCGCCTCGAGCGCGGTCGAGACCGCGAAGGACATCTGGTGCAGCGCCGCGACCCGGGCGACCTGACGGCCCAGACCCTGGTCGAGGGGCAGGCCGCCCTCCCCCATCGCCTGGGCAGCGGCCGCGAGCAGCTGGAAGGTCGACAGGTAACGCTCGGGGCCGCTGCGCTCGAAGCCCAGCTCGGAGGTGACCTGTCGCCACCCCTCGCCGATGGTCCCGAGCACCCGGTCGTCCGGGACGAGGACGCCGTCGAGGTGGACCTCGTTGAAGTGGTGGTCCCCGCCCATCGAGATGATCGGGCGGATCGACACCCCCGGCGCGCCCAGGTCGACGATGAACTGGCTCAGGCCCTCGTGACGGTGGGCCGGGTCGAGCGGTGCCGAGCGAGCCAGCGCGAAGAACGCGTCCGCCTCATGGGCGCCGGAGGTCCACACCTTCGTGCCCGTCAGCCGCCACCCGCCCTCGACCCGCTCGGCCCGCGTGCGGACGCTGGCCAGGTCCGAGCCCGAGTCGGGCTCGCTCATCCCGATGCCGAAGACGACCTCCCCGCGGCTGATCCGCGGCAGGAAGTCGCGCTTCTGCTCCTCGGTGCCATAGGTCAGCAGGGAGGGCCCGATCTGGCGCTCGGCGACCCAGTGGGCCGCGACCGGGGCACCGACGACGAGCAGCTCCTCCGTGACGACGAACCGCTCGAGGTAGGTGCGCCCCTGACCTCCGTACTCCGTCGGGATGACCATCCCCAGCCAGCCGCGGGCCGCGAGCTCCCGGGTGAAGTCGCGGTCCCATCGCGTCAGCCACGTGTCGACATGCGGGACGAAGCGACCGGCCGAGACCTGCTCCGCGAGGAACTCACGCACCTCCAGCCGAAGATCGAGCAGGGCCGCACCCTCGACCACGACCGGCGGAACCAGCTGACGGCTCATGTCCCAGTCCTCCTGTGCCTCTGACACCCTTCGTCGGGCGACGACCACAGCGTGTCACGACATCAGCCACCCCGGTGCGCCCGGACCACGGCTGCCCCTTCCTCCCGCGGGACCTCAGGCGGTGGTGGCAGCCGGCACCGCCCGCGGGACCGAGCGCGCGCGCAGCCTGCCGGCGCCGAGCGCGACGAGGACCAGGCCGAGGGCGAGCCAGGCACCGAGGACCACGAGGTGCGGTCCAGCGCCGGCCCCGTCGAAGTAGGCGGCACTGCGCAGGAGCTGACCGCCCGCACCCGGTGGGAGCCAGGCCCCGATCGTGTGCCAGGGCTCCGCGAGGAACTCAGGTGCGGTCGCCAGTCCGGACAACGGGTTGCCGACGAGCAGGAACAGTGCCGCGCCGAGTCCCATCCCGGGCAGCCCGGCGACGAGGAGCAGGCCGAGCAGGGTGGCCGACATCGCCGCGATGACGAGGGCCATGGCGCTCGCCTCGAGCAGCCAGCTGCCCTCGAACACGTCGTACCAGTGCAACAGCCCGGCGAGCGCCGCCCCGAGGACGACGGCCGCGGAGAGCACCGCCGCGAGCCTGCCCCATGCGCCCCTGACGATCCGGTTCATCACCAGCACGGGAGCGATCGCGGCGATGAACAGCGGCAGCAGCGCGGTCGCCAGGCCGGCTCCTCGGCTGTCCTGCGCCGGCAACGACACGACCTCCTTGACGGGCACTGCCCGGCCCTGCTGCTGGCCCAGCTGCGTCGCGAGGGCGGACAGGCCTTGCGCGACGGCCGGGCTCGCGGCGGGCGCGGTCAGGACGCTCGCGCCGGCCGGCGCGAGCGCGATGCCGCCGTAGACGTCCCGGTCCCGGATCGCCTGCGTCAGGGCCGTCTCGTCCGCGAAGGTCTGCACCTCGAACGCGCCGGGGGCTTTCGAGCTCAGGCCACCGGCGACCTGCTGGATCGCTGGTGCGGGTCCAGCGAGGCCGATGGGCACGGCCCTGGGCTCGCTGTGGACGGCCGGCAGGGCAAAGGCGGTGAGGACGACACCGATGAGGAGGGTGAGGAGGACGATGGCGCCGAGCGGCCCGCCCGGCGGGACGTGCTCCACGGCGGCGGCCCGGGGCTCTGTGGCTCGTCCCCGGGGACGCTCGCCCGAGGCGTCGGCGGGGGGTGCGTCGTGCGTGAGACCGGATGACATGACAACTCCTTTCAACGGCTGTTGAAACCACCATAGGGGAGGTCGGCCGTTAGTTTCAACAGGTGATGAATCGCGGGCTATGCTGGGCCCATGTCCCGACGTCCCGGCCCGCGCTCCGACCGTGAGGACGTCCGGGGCGACATCCTCACGGCGGCTCGCGCCCTCTTCGCGAGCCGCGGCTTCAAGGGGACGACGATGCGGGCGGTCGCCGAGGGCGCCGGGGTCGACGTGGCGCTGGTCCCCTACTACTTCGGCAACAAGGACGGCCTGTTCGCCGCCGCCCTGGAGCTTCCGGTCGACCCGCACCAGAAGATCGACGAGGTCTTCGCGGCGGGGCTCGACGGGATCGGCGAGCGCATCGTGCGCACCGTGGGGTCGATCCTCGACGACCCGACCACCGGGCCGGCCCTGCTCGGGCTGATGCGCTCGGCCCTGTCCGAGGACACCGGCCACGAGGTCATCCGCGACTTCATCGACAGCGTCATCATCGGCAGCTACGCCCGGCACCTCCATCGGCCGGACGCCCGCGCCCGCGCCTCCCTCGCCGCCACTCAGATCATCGGCATGGTCCTCGCCCGCCGGGTGGTCGGGATCGAGCCGGTCGCGAGCATGAGCGTCGACGAGCTGGCCGCCCACGTCGGTCCGACGATCCAGCGCTACCTGGCCGGCGACCTCCCCTGACCCTGGCTGGGCTCGCAGCCCGCTGAGACCCCCACAGCCGCCGGTCGGCCAGCCGTCACCGAGCCAGCGCGGGCTCAGTGAGCCGGTCAGGCGCCGCTGACGAGGAGGAAGCCGACCAGCCCGACGATGACCGCCGTGATGAGCCACGCGACGACGGTCGTCAGCCGGTGGTTGGCCATCGCCCCCATGAGGCGGCGGTCATGGGTGAAGAGCAGGAGCGGGACGAGCGTGCCGGGAAGCGCGAACGACAGGACGACCTGGCTCCACACCAGGGCCAGCGTGGGCTCGACGCCGAAGCCGAGGATGACGAGGGCCGGCACCACGGCCAGGGTCCGGCGGAGCAGGGCCGGGATCGGCCGCCTGCCGAAGCCGGTCATGACGACGTCGCCGGTCTGCACACCGACGAGCGTCGACGCCAGCCCGGAGGCGAGCAGCGCCACGGCGAGCATCGTGGCCGCGATCTGCCCCGCCTGGGCGCCGAGGGCCGCATAGGCCGTCTCGATGCTCGCTCCGGCCTGGCTCGGCAGCGCGGCCGCGAAGACGACGAGGCTGATGTTCGCCGCACCTGCGACCGTCATCGCGATGACGACGGAGCGCACGGTCTGCCGCCCCACCCGCATCCGGGTCTCCTGCGAGGGCTCCGTCGTGCCGTCGTCGCGGGCCCGCGACGCCGCCGAGTGGAAGTGCAGGGCGTGCGGCATGACGGTCGCGCCGACGATGCCGACCGCGAGCAGGGCCGCCGAGGAGTCGAGCGGCCCGGGCACGGCGGACCGCAGCAGGGCGACTCGGTCGACCTCGGCGATCAGGACCTGCCAGAGCAGCGACCCGATGATGACGGCGAGGAGGACGAGCACGACGGACTCGAAGTGGCTGCGGCCGTGCACCTTGAGGTAGAGCACGACCAGGCTGAACCCGGTCACGGCGACGGCACCCCACATGAGCGGCATGCCGAAGAGCAGGTGGAGGGCGATGGCCCCGCCCACGATCTCAGCCAGGTCGGTCATGATGACGACGATCTCGGCCTGGGTCCAGAGCAGGATCCGACCGACTCCGGGGTACCGACGGGCACTGTGCTCCGCGAGGCTGAGGCCCGTCACCATGCCGAGCTTCGCGGCGAGGTACTGGATGACCATGGCCGCGCAGCTGGCGAAGACGACGACCCACACGAGGGCGTAGCCGTGCTGGGCGCCGGAGCTGATGTTGACGCCGAAGTTGCCGGGGTCGACGTAGGCGATCGCCGCGAGCAGCGCCGGCACGAGGGTGCGGGGCGCGCTGAAGGTCCCGCCGAGGCCGTGCTCGGGGGACCGGTCGTCGACCCGTGACGACGGTGCGCGCTCCGTTCGCTCAGCCATGGTCAGAGCATGGGCCCTCGACGCCCGTCACGCCAACCCGAAGGACCCGTCGCGACGTGGCGCCGCGGGTGCGGTGTCAGCGAGCGGCGGCGAACCCCAGCAGCGCCGCGATCCCCAGCGCACTGCGCGGGTCGTAGCTCGACGTCCACAGCCCGCCGTGGACCGCCGCATCCGCCTCGTCCTGCCACGGGTGCTCGTGCGCCGGGGAGCCCGTGCGCAGGTCATGGACGAGGAGGATCGCCATGAGCGTGTTCGCGGTCCCCGGCTCGAAGACCTCCACCCCGAACCGGTGCGCCCCGGCGTAGGCCGCGGCCAGCGCCCGGTTCTTCAGGACCGACCGCGTGCGAGTGGGCGGGGCGACCTTGAGCGAGACGACGCCACCGTCGGCGCGGTAGGCGGTGGCCCGCCACCGCTGGAGCCGCTTGGCGAGCAGGTAGTTCGGGCCCTGCTGGAGGACGACGGAGTCGTTGATGCCCGGGTCCTCGCCCGGCACGTAGTTGCGGCGGAGCAGGCGCCCCCCGCTGAGGGTCCGCAGTGGCACCCGCAGGACCTTGGACGTATGCCGCTGGGCGTAGTTCTCGACGGACCTGGCCACCGCGGCGGGCGGGACCGCGAACACGTCGGTCGGCGTCGCGAGGAAGGCCAGTGAGACGTCCTCGCGGCCACGGTCCTCGACGACCCTCTGCGTCAGGGCGTCGACGGCCGTGGCGACCCGGACGTTCGTCGCGCCGTCGGCGTAGACGTAGTTGCCGAGGACCAACGGGCCCTCCCGCTGCGCGACCCACCGCGTCACCGACGCGAGGTCGTGCACCAGGTCCCCGCCGAGCCGGTCCTCCACGGAGCCGGGGCCCGGCTGCACCGGCACGGTCATCGAGCCGGCCAGGCGCCGGGTGTCGCCGATGAGTCTGTGCCAGAGCTCCCGTCGCGGGAGGTCGACCGCCACGACGTCGGCGCCCCACCTGAGCAGGGACCGGAGCGGGCCCATCTCGGCGGCCGCCCCGAGGACGACGACCGTCTGGTCGGACAGGTCGAGCCAGTCCGGGTTGTCCATGACCAGCTCGACGGCCTCCGCACAGCTCGGCTCCACGACGCCGCGCTCGACCCACCCGGCCAGCACGCGACGGAGCCGGTCCCCGGAAGCGCGCTCAGCGGCATACGGCATCGACACCGTGCGGTCGGGGGCACCCTCGCCACGGATCGTGTGGGAGCCCAGCGAGCCGGTCCGCTCCTCGAGCGCCGCGGCGAGCGGCCCCTCGCCCGAGGGCCCGAGCCAGCGCATCCGACCGTGCACGGAGGCGAGCCCCTCCCGAGCAATGGACTCGGCGACCACGGCGCTGGGCAGGCCCGCCTCGACGAGGCGGCGGAAGTGCTGGAGGTAGCCCTGACGCCAGTTGGTCTCTCGCGCAGCCGAGGCGGCCCCGACCGGGTCGGCCGCGCGGAGCGCGTCGGTGACCACCGCTCGCCCGAGGGCGGCCGTGCTGCGCCGACCGGACGCCTCGTCGACCGGAAAGACCACGCCGCTGTGCTCGCCCATGAGCCCATCCTGCCCGTTCGGGCGGGCGTGACGGGCCACACACCGCCCGAGGCCGGGGTGGAGGGGGACAATGTGGGGTAGTTCGGATCGAGGAAGGCAAGGAGGCCCGCGAGTGACGGACACGACGACTCACAGCACACGGTTGGCCGAGGAGCGCCAGACCACCGTGGATCGGCTCGAAGGACTCCGGCGGGAGTTCGGCCAGGTTGTCGAGGCGACCGTGGACGCCAACTCGGACGACGAGCACGACCCCGAAGGTGCGACGATCGCCTACGAGCGCTCGCAGGTCGCTGCCCTCATCGACCACGCCGAGCAGCACCTCGCCGAGATCGACGCCGCCCAGGAGCGGCTCGCCCAAGGCATCTACGGGCTCTGCGTCGTGTGCGGCCGCCGCATCCCAGAGGAGCGGCTCGAGGCCCGACCCACGGCGCGGACGTGTGTGGAGCACGCCGGCCGCGCGTGAGCTCAGGCGAAGCCGTGCTCGAGGAGGCTGAAGGCCTCGTCCACTGCCTCCTCGACGGTGCCGCTCCCCCCGGAGTACTGGTGCTCGATGCAGGCCCTCACCGCGGCGAGCGCGCTCGCGACGGTGACCCGAGGCCGCACTGACTCCCGAGGGTCGAGCCCGAGCCGGTCGGCGACGAGCTCGGTGAGGACGTTCTCCGCCCGGATGTTGTTGCCCACCAACGCTGGCCCGAGGGACGGCTCACTCAGGATGACCCGTCGGCGCTGCGCGCGCAGCTGCGGGTCGTACGTCGTCGGGGAGAGTCGGGCCTCGACGATGGCGCGGATCGACTGGAGGATCGGCTCGTTCGCCGGTCGGGCGTCGAGCAGGGCCCGCATCTCGCCGAGGTCTGCCGGGGTCGCACCGAGGACGGCGCTCTCCTTGGTCGGGAAGTAGTTGAACAAGGTGCGCGGGCTCACCCCTGCACGAGCTGCGATCTGGTCGGTCGTGACGGCGTCGAATCCGGACTCCTCGACGAGGCCGAGGGCGGCGCGGTGGATCGCGAGGCGGGTCTCGCGCTTCTTGCGCTCACGCAGGCCACAGTCCGGCTCGGTCATGTGGGCAGCATAGGAAATTCGTGCAGTGATCGCAATTTTGCAGTGAATGCAAGAATTACGTATCGTTGGTCCATGCCGTCATCCACCGCCCCGCCCCGGACCATCGAGCCGGACGAGGTCTCGACCGGGCTCGACCCCCGCGCGAGGCAGATCTTCATCGCGCTCATGCTCGGCATGCTGGTCGCCTCGATCAGCCAGACCATCGTCGGACCGGCCATGCCCCGCATCGTCGCCGAGCTCGGCGGGATGGACCACTACTCCTGGCTCGCGACCGCCGCCATGCTCGTCAGCGCGATCACCGTGCCCATCGTCGGCAAGCTGTCCGACCTCTACGGGCGGCGCGGGTTCTACCTCGGCGGCCTCGTGGTCTTCATGGTCGGCTCGGTCCTGTCCGGCTTCGCCCAGAACTTCTGGTGGCTGATCGGCGCGCGCGCCCTCCAGGGCGTCGGGATGGGCACGCTCATGCCGCTGTCCCAGACGATCATCGGCGACATCATCCCGCCGCGGCAGCGGGGCAAGTACCAGGGCCTGATGGGCGGCGTCTTCGGGGTCTCGTCCATCCTCGGACCCCTCGTCGGCGGCTTCGTCACCGACAACTGGGGCTGGCGCTGGCTGTTCTTCATCAGCCTGCCGATCGGGATCATCGCCTACTTCGGGGTCTTCCGCTTCCTCCACCTCGAGCACGTCGACCGCGAGACCGTCATCGACAAGGCCGGGATCGCGCTGCTCTCCGTCGCGCTGATCCTCCTCCTCGTGCCCACCTCGCTCGGTGGCACGACGCTGGCCTGGGGATCACCGGTGACGCTGGGCCTCTATGCCGCCGGGGTCGCGGCGCTCCTGGCCTTCATCGCGGTCGAGCGCCGGGCCGTCGAGCCGGTGCTGCCGCTGCGGCTCTTCCGCAGCTCGGTCTTCACCCTGTCCAACGTCGCGAGCTTCATGGTCTCGGTCATGATGTTCGGCGCGATGATCTACCTGCCGGTCTATGCGCAGGGGGTCCTCGGCGTCTCCGCGACGAACTCCGGCCTCATCCTCATGCCGATGTCCGTCGCGATGATCGGCCTGTCCATCGTGGCCGGGTTCGTCATCACGAGGACAGGTCGCTACAAGCTCCAGACGCTCATCGGCATCCTCATCATGGGAGCCGGCTTCTGGATGCTGATCCGGCTCGACTACGGCGCGACGGAGCTCGACCTGACCCTGGCGATGGTCGTCTTCGGCATCGGCCTGGGCATCGCCATGCAGGTCTACACGCTCATCGTCCAGAACTCCGCCCAGCGCCGCGACCTCGGCGTCGCGACCGCCTCGACGCAGTTCTTCCGCAACGTCGGCTCGACGGTCGGGATCGCCGTCTTCGGCACCATCATGTCGAGTGGCCTCGCTGTCAACATCGCCTCGCACCTGCCGCCCGGAGCGGCTGAGCGCCTCGCGACCTCGGGCCAGCAGGTCGACGCCGGGTCCGTGCTCGACCCCTCAACCCTGGCCAACCTGCCCGCCGACGTCGTCACCGGCGTGCAGCAGGGACTGGCCGACTCGCTCCACGCCGTCTTCCTCTGGGGCCTGGTCCCGTTCGCCATCGCGCTCGTCGCCACGCTCTTCATCAAGGAGCTACCGCTGCGCAACACCGTGCACACCGCCGACGAGGCCGGGCGTGAGCTGCTCGACACCATGGGCCAGACCGCCCCCGATGACGAGCTCGTCGTCCCCCTCGGGCGCGACGCCGGCAACACCCGCACGAAGGAGCGCCTCCTCGGGCTCCGCCTGGGGCTGCTCGCAGATGCCGCGCTCTCCGGCGACCGGCCCCTCCTGTCCCGGGCCGTCGCCGAGGTCGGGGCCGGCGACCTGCAGCGGGGGGCAGCGCTCCTCCAGCGCACCGCTCGCATGTTGACGACCGAGGACCACGCCGTGGCGGCGGACACCGAGTGCTACGCCGTCGAGGTGGCCGAGGCCGCCCGCCGATCCGGGCCGCTGACCGCGGAGCTCAAGCGCGAGCTGGCCACCGCCGTGGCGGAGCGCGACGCCCGCACCGTCATGACGACGGTCGAGCCCACGGTGGCGCAGCGGTACGAGGCCGTCGACATCGAGATGCTCGAGCGAGTCGGTGACGACCTCACGTCGGCCTACCTGGTCGACGCGATGCGCGCCCGCGCCTGACCCCGCGCCGACACCGGTGGGGCCCGTATGCCGCTGGGCTCACTCCCGCTGCGAGGCACCCCTCCACGCCGGGTGCGTGTGCACCCGGCAGTCTGCGCTGTCTTCCATCATCAACAACGGGAGCCGGACGATCTGCATCTACAACAACAAGGTCGTCATGCTCCGCGTGGCTCCCTACCAGGACGTCTGGTACGTCGGCGACACCAAGAACGACCGGGCCGACTACTGGAAGTCCTTCGCAGGTAGCGTGAGCTGCCCGCTCACATAAGGCTTCCGGCGAGGTGCCGTTGCCAGGGGTTCCCTTGGTAGCGGCACCTCGTCGTGTTGACGTCGGAAGGACAACGCGTGTCGCTCGGAGACCGTCGTCTCACCTTTGCGTACCTCCTCCTCTCCGTGGCCCTCGCTGCCGTCCACGTCGCCACGTCGCCTGGCCTGCCCATCGACCTCGAGGTCTACCGCCGTGCGGGCGAGGCCGTGCTCGGCGGCGGCGACGCGGTGTACCAGGGCGGGGACGGGCAGCTGCCGTTCACCTATCCCCCGTTCTCCGCGGCCCTGTTCACGGCCTTGGCCCTCGTCCCTCCGGGTGCCGCGACGGTCGCCGTGGCCGCCCTGTCCTACCTGGGCCTCTCGACGATCGTCGCGCTGAGTGTCCGGCACCTGGACATCGACCGACGCCTCGGCGTCCCCATCGTGCTGCTCGCTGCGCTGACCGAGCCGGTTGCCGAGACGGTTCGCTTCGGCCAGGTCAACCTCATCCTCGCCGCGCTCGTCCTGCTCGACCTGCTCGTGCTCATGCCCCGCCGCAGCCGCGCCGCCGGGCTGCTCGTGGCCATCGCCATCTGCATCAAGCTCACGCCCGCAGTCTTCCTGCTCCTTCCCCTCGTGCGCCGCGAATGGCGCATCCTCGCCCGGACCGCCGCCGCGAGCGCGGTGCTGACCATCGTTCCTGCCCTCGTGATGCCGGCGTCGTGGCTCGACTTCTGGACACGCGCGGTCTGGAGCCCGGAGCGCGTGGGCGGTGTCGAGTTCCTGTCGAACCAGTCCATCAAGGGTGCCGTCTGGCGAGCCGCCGGCCCGGGCGGGTTCCCCGTCGTGACCGCACTCCTCGTGGTCACCGTCGTCCTCATCACCCTGGTGGCCGTGCAACGGGCGGGCGAGCGTGACGCGATCGGGACCGTGCTCCTCGTGGCCCTGTGCGGCCTCCTCATCTCGCCCATCTCGTGGATCCACCACTGGGTGTGGACCGTGCCGCTCGTGCTCTGGCTGGTCTCCCACCGGGACGCCGGCACGGGTCGCCGCCCGGCCGTTCTCCTGACCCTGGCCGCAGCCTGGCTCGTCGTCCTCCTGACGCGGGTCGTCTGGCTGGCGCCATCAGGTGACGGGCGTGAGCACCTCGCCCCGGTGGTCACGAAGCTCCTGTCCGATGCCTACACCCTCCTGGCGCTCGCCACGCTGGGTGCGGCTGCTGCCATCCAGGTCGCCGGCCACAAACGCAACACACCCGCTCACCGCGTGATCACCCCAGATGCAACGGGGGCAAGCAGCCGGTAAGCGGGTGTGTTGCGGTGGAAGGGGGGTCAGCCCCAGACCAGAGCCCGGCTCGGGTCCTCCATGATCGCCGCGAGATCGGCCAGGAACCTCGACCCGAGCTCCCCGTCGATGAGCCGGTGGTCGAAGCTCATCGCCAGCTGCGTGACGTGCCGGACCGCGATCTCGTCGGTGCCGTCGGCAGCGGTGACCACCCAGGGCATCTTCCGGACCGCCCCGAAGGCCACGATCGCCGACTCACCGGGGTTGATGATGGGGGTGCCGCTGTCGACGCCGAACACGCCGACGTTGGTGATCGTGATCGTCCCGCCCGACATCTCCGCCGGCTGGGTGCGCCCCTCGCGGGCCGTGCCGGTGAGCTCGCCGATCGCCTGCGCGAGCCCGAGCAGGGACATCCCGTGGGCGTCCTTGATGTTCGGGACGATCAGGCCGCGCGGTGTGGCAGCCGCGATACCGAGGTTGACGTAGTTCTTCTGGACGATCTCCTGCGCGGCCTCGTCCCACGTCGCGTTGACGCCCGGGTTGCGGCGGATCGCGAGGATCATCGCCTTGGCCAGGATGAGCAACGGCGTCACCTTGACGTCGCGGAACTCCTTGTCCCGCTTCAGCCGGTCGACGAGCTCCATCGTGCGCGTCACGTCGACGGTGACCCACTCGGTGACGTGCGGAGCGGTGAACGCAGAGCCCACCATCGCCTGCGCGGTCATCTTGCGTACGCCCTTGATGGGAGTGCGCACCTCCCGCTCGCCGGACCCCAGAAGCATGCCGTATGCCGCTGGGCCCGCCTCCGCACCGACGCTCGCCGCCGCTTCGCCTCCAGCCGAAACAGCCTGAGCTGCAGTGTCGCTCGCACCGGACGCGAACGCCTGGACGTCGTCGCGGGTGATGATGCCCTCCGGCCCGGAGCCGGGCACGGACCACAGGTCGACACCGAGGTCCTTGGCCAGCTTGCGGACGGGCGGCTTGGCCTTGGGCCGTCCCTCCCGGGCGACGGGGGCAGGTGCCGGCGCCGGGGACTCCGCCCTGGGGGCCGGCGCGACCGGTTCTGCGATGGGCTCCTGCTCGGCCACCTGCTCGGTCTCCGTCGGAGCCGACGCGCGAGCCGGCGTCGCCTCGGGGACCGAGCCCAGCGGCATACGGCCATCGGCTTGCTTGCGGGCTCTCCGGGCGGTGGCGCCGGCCTTGGCGCCGTAGCCGACGAGGATGGCCTCCTGCTGCTCCTGCTTGGCCTCGCCCGCCGGAGCGGCAGGCGCGGCCTGGTCCGGCTGGCCGTCGTCGATGCTGATGATCGGCGTGCCGACGTCCACGGTGTCGCCGACCTCGACGAGGAGCTCCGTGACGGTGCCCGACCACGGGATCGGCAGCTCGACAAGTGACTTGGCGGTCTCGATCTCGAGGACCATGTCGTTGACCTTGACCGTGTCGCCGGGTGCGACCTTCCACTCGACGATCTCGGCCTCGACGAGGCCCTCGCCGGGGTCGGGAAGGTTGAACGTCCGAATTGCCATGTGTGCCAGTCCTTCAGTACGCCAGGGCGCGGTCGACGCCGTCGAGGATCCGGTCGAGGTCGGGGAGGAAGTCCTCCTCCATCCGGCTCGGCGGGTACGGGATGTTGGCGCCGTTGACGCGGATCACCGGGGCTTCGAGCTCGTAGAAGCACTGCTCGGTGACCTGGGCGGAGATCTCCGAGGCCATCCCGAGGAAGCTGCTCGCCTCGTGGACGACGACGAGCCGGCCGGTCTTGCGGACCGACGCGACGATCGTGTCGATCGGCAGCGGGGAGAGCGACCGCAGGTCGATGACCTCGATCGAGGTGCCGTCTGCCTCGGCGGCGGCCGCCGACTCGAGCATCGTCTTGACCACGGGGCCGTAGCCGAGCAGCGTGACGTCGGTCCCCTCGCGGACGACGTTGGCCTCGAAGAGACCCCGCGGAGCCTCGGCAGCGGCCGTGTCGTACTCGCCGCGGTCGTGGTAGCGGCGCTTCGGCTCGAAGAACATCACCGGGTCGTCGCACTCGATCGCCTGCTGGATCATCCAGTGGGCGTCCTCCGGGTTGGAGCACGCGACGACGCGCAGGCCGGCCGTGTGGGCGAAGTACGCCTCAGGGCTCTCCGAGTGGTGCTCGGGGCTGCCGATGCCGCCCCCGAAGGGGATCCGGATGACGAGGGGCATCTTCACCGCGCCCAGGGAGCGCGCGTGCATCTTCGCGACCTGGCTGACGATCTGGTCGAACGCCGGGTAGACGAAGCCGTCGAACTGGATCTCGCAGACGGGGCGGTAGCCGCGCAGGGCCAGGCCGACGGCCGTGCCGACGATGCCGGACTCCGCGAGCGGTGAGTCGATGACGCGGGCCTCGCCGAAGTCCTTCTGCAGGCCCTCGGTGATCCGGAAGACCCCGCCCAGCTTGCCGATGTCCTCACCGATGAGGACGACCTTCGGGTCCTTCTCCATGGCCCTGCGCAGGCCGCTCGTGATGCTCTTCCCAAGGGTCACCTTCTCGAGCGCCATCAGTTCGCCTCCTCGAAGCTCGCCTGGTAGGCCACGAAGGCGGCCCGCTCGGCCTCCATCACCGGGTGGTCCTCCGCGTAGACGTGGTCCCACATCGCCTCGCCCGGCATCGTGTCCATGGTGATGCAGCCGTGGCGCAGCTCGGCGGCGAACTGGTCCGCCTCCTCGTCGACCTGCGTGAAGAACGCCTCGTCGGCCCAGCCCTCCCGGGACAGGTAGGTCTTCAGACGCAGGATCGGGTCGCGGAACTTCCACTGCTCGACCTCGGCCGAGACGCGGTACTTCGTCGGGTCGTCCGCCGTCGTGTGCGCACCCATGCGGTAGGTGAAGGCCTCGATGAGGAGCGGGCCGTTGCCGTTGCGGGCCTCCTCGAGGCAGTGCTGGGTCACGGCGTACGTCGCGAGGACGTCGTTGCCGTCGACCCGCATGCCCGGGAAGCCGAAACCGCGGGCGCGCTGGAAGAGCGGGATCCTCGTCTGCTTGGAGACCGGCTCCGAGATCGCCCACTGGTTGTTCTGGCAGAAGAACACGACGGGGGCGTCGAAGGACGCGGCGTAGACGAAGGCCTCGTTGACGTCGCCCTGCGAGGAGGCGCCATCACCGAAGTAGCAGATGACGGCCGTGTCGCGGTCGGGGTCGCCGGTGCCGACGTTGCCGTCCATCTTGACGCCCATGGCGTAGCCGGTGGCGTGCAGGGTCTGGGCGCCGATGACGATGGTGTAGAGGTGGAAGTTGTGCTCCTTGGGGTCCCACCCGCCCTGGCTGACACCGCGGAAGAGCTGCAGTGAGCTCTGCGGGTCCATGCCGCGCACGAAGCCGACGCCGTGCTCGCGGTACGTCGGGAAGCACATGTCGTGCGGCTTGAGCGCGCGACCCGAGCCGACCTGGGCCGCCTCCTGGCCGAGCAGGCTGGGCCACAGTCCGAGCTCGCCCTGGCGCTGGAGGGCGTACCCCTCGGCGTCCAGGCGGCGGATCAGCACGAGGTCGCGGTAGAAGCTCCGCAGGTCCTCGGGCGTGAGGTCCGCGACGTACTTGTCGTAGTCGGGGTGAGAGAGACGCTCGCCCTCGGGGGTCAGCAGCTGGATCATGTCCGGGCCGCCGTCACCGACCGCTGGGGTCGGCTCGTGCAGCTCGGCGACTACTTTGTCGCTCACTGGGGCTCCTTCACCGGACGTGGAGTTCCGGCATTTCTGGTCGGGCCGTGCGCGGGGTTCACCCGCCCGACGGCTGGGTCACGCGGCCCGCCGAGGGTGACGGCGGACGCGTGAGGGGTCCTCGGCACGGAACTTACCGGAGCCCTCCGGAAATCTCACAATGCGGGACGGCTACTCACGGTAGGTGGGTCGGCCCAGCACCTCCTCAGGGTGCTCCGTCTCGTCGCGGGCGACGGTTCGCAAGGTAGGCAGCGGGCATGCCGGGGCCCGGTCGCACGCCGATCTCCCCCGCCGGGATCGGGGCGTGCCTCTCGCACACGGTGTCGGCCCGGACCTCGCCACCGCAGTCGGCGTGGAGGTACACGATGGGCGGCTCGCCAGGGGCGGCCCAGCGGTCGCCCCAGTGCGTCAGCGCCACCATCGCCGGAGCGAGGTCTCGCCCCTTGTCGGTGAGGACGTACTCAGCCTGGCGCGGGTGGCCCAGGATGTCTCGGCGCTCCATGATCCCGGCCGCGACGAACGCCTCGAGCCGCGACGCGAGGACGTTGGTCGCGATTCCGAGGTTGTGCTGGAAGTCGCCGAAGCGCGTCACGCCGGCGAACAGCGCATCGCGCACGATGAGCAGGCTCCACCGCTCCCCGACGAGCTCGAGCGCCCGCGCCATCGAGCACACCTGGGAGTCGTACGTCTTGCCGAGCATGGCAGCAGTCTAGGAGAAACTACTTGCATCACGAAAGCAGACCGTCGTAGCGTCTTCTTGCATCATGCAAGTAATACGGAGAGGCAACCTCATGGGACAGGACCTGACGCACTCCTTCACCGTCGACCAGTCGCCGGAGCAGGTGTACGAGGCCATCAACGACGTCCGGCACTGGTGGTCGGACAACGTCGTCGGGGAGACCGGGACCCTCGGCGCCGAGTGGGTCTACGTGGCTCCGGACATCCACTTCTCGAAGCAACGGACCACGGCGCTCCGGCCAGGAGAACGGGTGGAGTGGCTCGTCGTCGACAGCCACCTCGACTTCCTCGCAGACCCGCAGGAGTGGACGGGCACGACGATTCGGTTCGACATCAGCCGCGAGGACGGCCCCGATGGCCGAACCCGCCTGACCTTCACGCACTTCGGCCTCACCCGGGCGGTGGAGTGCTTCGACGTGTGTGAGACGGCTTGGGGCCAGTACGTGCTCGGCAGCCTTCGAGACCTCATTCGGTCAGGCGCCGGGCGACCCGGGGAGTTCAGCAACCCGGAATCCCTCGAGGCGGCTCTGGCGGGGACAGCCCAGGTCCCCGACGCCTCCTGATCCAGCCCGCACGCCACCCACCGCTGACCGAACCATCCCGGTCGCGCACCTCCGTCCCAGCTCCAGCCCCTGACGCACTGACCCGTCACGCGGGTCAGTGCGACCCGGTGATCAGAAAGCCGCACTGACCCGTCAGGCAAGTCAGTGCGACCCGGTGTGTCGACGGCCACGGGAAACTGCCCGTAGGCGGTCACG